>NZ_JBSGEL010000010.1:0-183942 GCF_053602875.1 Kitasatospora sp. NPDC004289
CGAAGGTGAAGTCCATCGGCCAGAAGAAGACGATCTTCCACTTGCCCTCGTAGGACTTGTGGTTGATCTCGGCGAAGGCGTTCGCGGGCCCCGGGTGCGGGAAAAAATCTCTGATCTTCTCGGCTCCACCCGTGCTACAGTCGAAGCAGTTGCAGTTTTGGTTCCCATGAACGTATGTGTGCGCCTGCTGGTACCAACCAACAGGCGCATTTGTTTTGTCCGGTGTTTTGTCTCCGGATGGGGATCGCGGCTACTTGGAGCCTACGAGGTGTGGGTTCCTTGCCCCAGTTTTTAGAGGAGACGGTTATGGCTACCGGCACCGTGAAGTGGTTCAACAGCGAAAAGGGCTTCGGCTTCATCGAGCAGCAGGGTGGCGGCCCGGACGTGTTCGCCCACTACTCGAACATCCAGGCCAACGGCTTCCGTGAGCTCGTCGAGGGCCAGCAGGTCGAGTTCGACGTGACCCAGGGCCAGAAGGGCCCGCAGGCCGAGAACATCCGCGTCATCGGCTGAAGCTGATCCACGCGAGAGCGAGGGCCCGTACCGCTCGGTGCGGGCCCTCCCTCATGCCGCCGAACGGCCGGGGCGGCAACACCTTCCTGACGGCCGATCACCAGGACGATCGCCACGCGCGCACCCATGTGCCCGCCGGTGGCCATCGGACGTCCAGGACGGAGTACCACCCCGCATGAGCACCCCCGCACGTCCGCCGCGCGCCCGCCGCGGCCCGCAGCAGTCCGCCGACCGCGCCCAGGCCTCGAGCCGCGAGCGGTCCGGCGAGCGCACCCAGCAGTCCCGCACCGGCGGCCGCGGCCAGCAGGGCGCCCGTGGCCAGCAGGGCGGCGGCGCCCGCCGCGCCCCGCGTGCCCGCACCGCTCCGCAGGCCCCCGCCGACTTCACCGTGGTCGAGGGCACCCCGGCCCGTCCGCCGGCCGCCACCTTCGCCGAGCTGGAGATGCCCAAGGGCCTGCTCTCGGCGCTCGGGCAGCAGGGCGTGACCGAGCCCTTCCCGATCCAGTCCGCCACCCTGCCGGACTCGCTGGCCGGGCGCGACGTGCTCGGCCGCGGCCGCACCGGCTCCGGCAAGACGCTGGCCTTCGGCCTGTCGCTGCTGGCCCGCACCGCCGGCAAGCGCGCCTCCGCGCGCAGCCCGCTGGCCCTGGTGCTGGTGCCCACCCGCGAGCTGGCCCAGCAGGTCACCGACGCGCTCACCCCGTACGCCACCGCCGTGAACCTGCGGATCGCCACCGTGGTCGGCGGCATGTCGATCAACCGCCAGGCCAACGCGGTGCGCCGCGGGGCCGAGGTGCTGGTCGCCACCCCGGGCCGCCTCGACGACCTGATCAACCGTCAGGACGTGCAGCTCGGCGACGTGCAGATCACCGTGCTCGACGAGGCCGACCAGATGGCCGACATGGGCTTCCTGCCGCAGGTCACCAAGCTGCTGGAGCAGGTCGCCCCGGGCGGGCAGCGGATGCTGTTCTCCGCCACCCTGGACCGCAACGTCGACCGCCTGGTGCAGCGCTTCCTGACCGACCCGGTCACCCACTCCGTGGACCCCTCGGCCGGTGCCGTGACCACCATGGACCACCACGTGCTGCAGCTGGAGGCGACCGACAAGGTCTCCGCCGCCGCGCACATCGCCTCCCGCGAGGGGCGCCTGATCATGTTCGTGCACACCAAGCACGGCGCCGACCGCCTCGCCAAGCAGCTGCTGGCCAGCGGCGTCCGGGCGGCCGCGCTGCACGGCGGCAAGTCCCAGCCCCAGCGCAACCGGGTGCTGGACCAGTTCCGCGACGGCCACGTCACCGCGCTGATCGCCACCAACGTGGCGGCCCGCGGCATCCACATCGACGGCCTCGACCTGGTCGTCAACGTGGACCCGCCGATCGACCACAAGGACTACCTGCACCGCGGCGGCCGCACCGCCCGGGCCGGCGAGTCCGGCACCGTGGTGACCCTGGTGCTGCCCGAGCAGCGCCGCGAGGTCAGCCGCCTGATGACCACGGCCGGCATCCGGCCGACCATCACCAAGGTGCGCCCCGGCGACGCCGAGCTGGCCAAGATCACCGGTGCCCGCACCCCGAGCGGCGTCGCCGTCACCCTGGCCCCGCCGGTGGTGGCCGCCCCGGCCGCCGACCCGAACGCCGCCCCGGCCCAGCCGCGCCGCCGCGCCCCCAAGCGCTCCGGCCTGCCCGCCGACGTGGACATGAACGGCAACGCCCGCCGCCCCCGCCCCAAGCAGCGGATCGGCGCCGGCGGTTCCGGCTCCGGTGGTTCCGGCGGCGGCCGCACCGCGGCCGGCTTCATCGGCAAGTCCTCCGGCCGCAACCCGGGTTCCGGCTCCAAGAGCGGCTCCAACTACGGCACCGGCCGCCAGCGCCGCAAGTCCGACTGAGCATCGGCACGGGCTCCCCACAGGGGCGGTGGACCTCCGCGGTCCGCCGCCCCTGTGGCGTTCGCGTGCACGTTCCGTCACGGACGCGCACCGGAACGGCCGTCGGGGGTGTGCTACGTTCTGCGCCGCCGCAGGATGGCGGCTGACGACGGGGCACGGGGGAAGGAAGCCTGACATGTCGGGTGGGTACCAGGTCGATCCGGAGGCGATACGGCGTTTCGGCCGCACCTCCGAGGAACGGGCGGCCAGGCTGCGGGAGATCCGGGCTCGCCTGGGGGCGCACCAGTTGCCCGCCGGCGCGTTCGGCAAGCTGCCGGAGTCGGACGAGATCACCCGGGACTACCAGGAGCGCAGCGAAGCGGCGATCGAGAACACCGGTGCCGCTGCCGAGTCCATGGAGCGGCTGGACGAGTACGCGCAGGGCCTGGCCCGCTCCTACGACGGCATCGAACAGGGGCTCTCCGAGGAGCTGACCACGATGGCCGGGGGGACGGGCGCATGAGCGGCGGACCGGCCTCGCAGGCGGCCAACGCCTACGCCAAGGTCAGTGACTGGATGAGCCCGCTCGGCAGCGTGATCGACGAGATCATGAGGCCGATCGTCGAACCGCTCGCGGAGATGCTGGAGTTCGTCACCGGCGACCCGGAGGGGCTGCTGGAGGCGTCCAAGCTCTGGAAGGAGCAGGCGGACGCGCTCCGCGAGGTGATCGCCGACCAGCGCCGGGACCGGGCCGCGCTGCGGCACGAGTGGACCGGCGAGGCCGCCGACCGTTTCCAGCAGGAGCTCGACACCTTCGAGCGGGGGCTGGAGGAGGAGGCGGACGACATGGAGAACACCGCCTTCCAGCTGGAGGAGGCGGCCGAGCAGTGCCGGTTCGCCCAGGAGATGGTCGAGACCGTCATCCGCGAGCTGATCGAGTGGGCCGTCATCAGCCTGGCCGCGGCGGCCGCGTTCAGCGTGGTCACGGCCGGCGTCTCGCTGGCTGCCGAGGCGGCGGCCGCCGCTGCCGAGGGGGCCATCGCCAGCGCCCGGATCGCCATGCTGGTAAGGAAGTTGGCGACCGCCCTGGAGAAGGTCGCGAAGGCCATGCAGAAGCTCAAGGAGATCTCCGCCGGCCCGCGCGCCAGCGTGCTGCGGCCCTCCACCTGGCGGAACCCCGCGATGCTCCAGGCGTACGCGGCGAAGAAGGTGGTCAAGACCGTCGGCAAGACCGCGCTCGGCGCGGTCGGCCTCACCGGCGATCCGGTGGGCGAGGCGGGGCAGACCGCGATCGAGCAGGGCCTGATCTACGGCGCGGACGAGGCGGACAAGCGGATCAACCCGCAGAACCTGCCCCCGACCGTAGAGTTGAGCCCCGAGGAGCGCAAGCGGCGCTTCGACCAGGCCTTCGGCTGACGGCCGGTCGGGTCGACGGGGAGGGCGGGCCGATGCTGGAGAGCGTGCGGGTGGTGGTGCAGCCGCTGCTGGAGCCGGGCGAGAGGCTGATCGAGGCGGCTCGGGTGACCTTGGTGCCCGGCATCCCGCGCCCACCCGAGCAGTACCTGACCCCGGCCCGGCCGAGTGCGGTGGAGGAGCGGCTGGCCAAGCCGTTCGGCCTGCTCCGTCGCGCCTACACGGCCGTCAATCCGCTCTCCAGCGCGGTCGGTGCGGTGGAGGACCGGATGGTGGGTGCGGTGCCCGACTCGGTCTTCCACGGCACCGGGATGGGCGGAGGCTGGGAGAGCGCGGCCGGCCGGTTCGTGATCCGCCTGCACACCGAGGGCGGCCACACCAGCGGCCTGTTCGCGGTCACCGACCGGCGGGTGGCGGTCGCGGTGGACCGCTCGGCGCTCTGGCAGCTGTTCAGCGAGGAGTACGCGCTGCACTGGGCCGTCCCGCGCCACGAGGTGCGGGAGCTGCGGCGCAACGCCACCGGCGTCCTCCAGCGCGGGCGGATCGACCTGCTGTTCGCGGACGGCTCCTGGGCCGGGGTGACGGCCGATCTGCCGCGCAACGCCGACCCTTTGGTGGCGGCCTTCCACGGCTGAGCGGGCGTCAGGAGGCGGGGAGGCCGGGAGGTCGGGTTCTCGGGAGGTCAGGGGGTCCGGGCCAGGCCGCGCAGGCGCTCGGTGGTCTCCTGGTCGCGCGGGGAGAAGACCACCAGCTGGAAGCCGTCCGGGGCCTGCAGGACCAGCTGGTCGATCCGGAGCAGGCCGAGCGTCTCGTGGGCCAAGTCCTTGGCGGTGCCGGAGCGTTCGCTGATCTGGTGCTCGTCCAGCCAGCGGCCCGCCTCCGGGAAGTGCGCGCGCAGGCGCTCCAGGGTGGCGGCCAGGGCCGGGCGGTCGCCGGCGGCGGCGCGCAGCTGGGCGATCAGGCGGCGGGCGTGCTGCTCCCAGTCGACGGTGCGGTCGCGGTTGGGGCGGTGCGCGAAGGCCAGCCAGGCCAGGTTGCGGTCGGCGAGGGCGTGCCGGGAGAAGGAGAACAGGGCGTCCGCCTCCGGGTTCCAGGCCCGCACCTGCCAGTCGGCGTCCATCAGGAAGGCCGGGGCCGGGGACTGCGCGGTGGTCAACCGGGCCAGCGGGCCCGGCAGTTCGGCGGGTGCCGGGTCCTGGGCGGCGGACGGGTCGGAGGCCAGCCGGAACAGGTAGTCGGTCTCCGCGCGGTCCAGCCGCAAGGTCCGGGCCAGGCTGCCCAGCACCTCGGCGGACGGGTTGATCCTGCGGCCCTGCTCCAACCACGTGTACCAGGTCACCCCGACCCCGGCGAGCAGCGCCAGCTCCTCCCGGCGCAGGCCCGGCGTGCGCCTCCGCACCCCCGGGGCGAGGCCGACCTGCTCGGGGGTCAGCCGGGCCCGGCGGGTGCGCAGGAAGTCGGACAGCTCGCTGCGCCGCAGCTCGGTGACGGTCATCTGGTTCCCCCTGGTCCTGGTAGCGCCACTACCAGTATCACCACGCACTGCTGCGCTCCGGCGCCGGGCGGGAGGGTGGAGGCATCGCAAGGACGCAGCACCGCCGGTGAAGCAGTACCGCTGGTGTAGCAGCACCGCTCTTGAAGGAGTACCGAGATGACGAACCGTCCGATCCGTGCCGCCGTCGTGGCCGTGGTGGCCGCCGCCCTGCTGGGCACCGCCGTCGCCCCGGCCGTCGCCGCCCGGCCCCGTCCGCAGGCCGTGGCCTCCACCCCCGTGCTGGCCGGGCACGCCGACAGCCTGCACCCCGAGGACGCCGTCTGGGACGCCGGGCACGGCCGCTTCCTGGTCGGCTCGATCCGGCACGGCACGGTCTCGGTGGTCCGCCCCGACGGCTCGGTGCGGACCCTGGTGGACGACCCCGCCAAGCTGGTCTCGGTGATCGGCATCCAGATCGACCGGGCCCGCAACCGGGTGCTGGTCGCCAACGCCGACCCCGGCTTCGGGCTGCGCCACGACGCGGCGAAGGTGGTCGCGGGCATCGGGGCCTACGACCTGGAGACCGGGCGGCGGATCTTCTACACCGACCTGGCGGCGGTGGCCGCCGACGGCGGGCGGCACTTCGCCAACGACATGGTGCTGGGCCCCGACGGCGAGGCGTACGTGACCGACTCCTTCGCCCCGGTGCTGTACCGGGTACGGCCGGACGGCCGGGCCTCGGTGATCCTGCGGGACCAGCGACTGGCCGCTCCGGTGGGCGGCTTCGGGCTGAACGGGATCGTGCGGCACGGCCGGACGCTGCTGATCGCCAAGTACGACGACGGCACGCTGTGGCGGGTGCCGGTCGACCGGCCGGAGGACTTCCGCCAGGTCCGGCTGACCGGCCCGAAGGCGATCGGCCTGGACGGTCTGTACAGCGCCTCCGAGGGCCGCCTGCTGGGCGTCACCAACACCCTGGGCGGGGCCGGGGCCGACACCCTGGTGGACATCCGCTCCACCGACGGCTGGCGCACCGCCGTCCTGACGGCCCGTCCGTCCGCCGACCCGGCGCCGACGGCGGTGGTGGCCGGGCCGCACGGCTCCGTCTTCACGCTGTCCGGCCGGATGGACCTGCTGTTCGGCGGCACCACGGACGACCGGTTCACCCTGCGTAGGCTGTGACCCATGGAACTCGACGCGCAGCGCCTCGACGAGCAGAGCCTCGGTGAGCAGGAACGGTGCCTGGACGAGCTGCTCACCGCACTCGGCCTGGCCTGGGACGAGCCCGCCGACCCGCGCGTCGAGGCGCTGGCCGCGCGCCAGCCGCTCTACCCGCAGTACCACCGGGTCGGCCACAAGCGGCAGTTGGTGTTCCGCACCCTGGAGGCCGGGCCCCGGCAGCGGGTCCTGGAGCACTACCCGGCGCTGCTGCGGGCGGTGGCCGCCGACCCCGACCCGAGCTCGCCGCGCTTCCTGGTGGCCGTCCTCGCCGACGCGGTGGGTCCGCGCCGGGCCCGGGCCGACCTGGACGCGGCCGGCGCCTCGGCGGCGGCGCTGCGCTGGGCCCTGCCGGACTAACGCACCACCTCGGGCACGGGCCGGACGTACGGCCGGTCGGTGAGGGCGAGCACCTCCGCCGGGCCGGCCGCGCGGAGCACCACGTCCAGGACGGCGTCCGGGTCGCAGGCGTAACCGCCGCTGGCCCAGGCCGGGTTGGCCTCGACCACGGCCCAGCTGCCATCGGCGAGCTGCCCGACGTCCACCACGGCCGCGCTCGGCAGGCCGCCGGTGGCGAGCACCTCGGCGGCGAAGTCCAGGGCCGCGGTGGGCACCTCGGGGGAGACCGCCAGGTCACCGCCGACCGCGTAGCGGCTCGCGGTGCGGACGGTGCCGTCGAGGACGAACAGCCGGTACTCGGTGGCGAACGTGACCACGTCGCTGACCAGGACCGGGGTGTCGTCGTCCAGGGCGTCCTGGCCGGGCAGGCCGCTGCCGTCCGGGTAGACCCGGGCCGCGAAGAGCTTGTCGCACGGTGGCTTGAGGAAGGCGGGGCGGCGCAGCTCCCGTGCCTCGGAGAGGGTGACGGCCGCCACCTGACGCCCCAGCAGCTCCTGCGGCAGGGCGGTCAGCCAGTCGTCCGGCGGCTCCAGCGGCGCGACGCCGAGCACCCCGGCCGCCACGTCGGCGAACAGCGGCCCGCCGTACAGGTGCGCGGGCCGCACCCCGGCCAGCTCGGACGGCACCTCCCAGCGCACGGCGGTGTGGGCCGTGAGCCCGCGGCGCCGGGCCCGGGTCAGCAGCTGCAGACCGGTCTCGTTGATCCGGGGGGCGAGCAGGAGAAGCGTCATGCGGCCCATGCTGGCCGACCGGGGCGGTCCTGACGAGTGGATTCTCCCTGGCCTGACGGGGTGTCAGGATGATCGAATGGAAGTATGACTACGATGCGTACCTCCCTGGGCCCGCTGAAGTTCACCGACGGCCGCTGGGTGCTGGGTGATCCGGAGCGCCGGGGTGGTGCCGCCTGGGTGGAGTTCCGCCCGGAGGGGATGCTCGCGCACGCGCGGGACGGCGGGGAGGAGCTGCTGCCCTGGGCCCGGATCATGAACGGCATGGGGGTCAGGATCGGTGCCAGGTACACGCAGCACGGTGCGACCGTCAGTCCGCTCGGCCTGGTCGCCGCGATGCCCGGACCGTTCCGTGGGCGCGGTGGTGGCTACCTGCACATGACGGTGCGTCACCCCTACGACGACCACACGGTCTTCTTCGACCGCCACCCGCACTGGTACGCGCTGATGGAGGTGTCGATCCTGGAGGCACTGCTCGGACACCTCACCGAGGCCCAGGAGTTGCACCGCCTCGCCGACGAGGCCTGGCTGTCCCGGGTGGTCGAGCGGGTCTCCCGGCGGAGGTGGCAGACCCGCTGGCAGATGCACCGGGCGATCGCCGAGGCGCTGGCGGCCGGCGGGGTGGCGGCTCCGTGACGGACCAGGCGCCGGCCGACCCGGCGGTGGCGGACGAGGCACTGGCCTCCCAGCCGGTCGGCTACTGGGCCGGGTTGGCCCACGAGGTGGTGACCGCGCACCTGCGGGACGCGATGGCCAGGATCGACGTGACCCAGCCGCAGTACTGGGTGCTCAACCGGGTGCACGGCGGGCCGGCCGCCCCGGGCCGCGCGGAGGCGCTGGCCCAGCCGACCCCGATGGCGGCCGGGCCGGACGAGATCGGGCGGACGGTTGACCAGTTGCTGTACCGGGGCTGGCTGCGCTCCGACGCCGAGGACCGGCTGTACCTCACGGACGACGGCGAGGCGGCGCGGCTGAGGCTGCGGGCGCTGGTGACCGAGCTGAGGGCGGTGGTGCACGAGGGCGTTGACGACCAGGAGTACGCCGCCGCCCTGAGGGTGCTGCGCCGGATGGTGGCGAACGTCCGCGGGGCCAGGGCGGCCGAGGCGCCCTGGACGGCCGAGCCGCGCTAGGCGGCGCGCAGGGCGGTGTGGCGGGCCCGGTCGTAGCGGTGCAGGAGCAGTTCGGCGATCTCCGGGGCGGCGCCGAGGACCGGGGCGACCAGGTCGACGCCGGCGGTGCGGGCGGCCTCGGCGATCCGGTCGGGGAGCAGGCCGGGGGCCAGCAGGTAGGGGGCGACGGCGAGTTGGCGCACGCCCGGGGTGGCGCGCAGGGCGGCGACGGCGTCGGCCGGGTGCGGCGGGACGGCGGAGGCGTGGGCGACCTCGACGGCGGCGAAGCCGCGGGTGCGGCGGTACTCCTCGGCGACGGCGCGGGTGGCGGCGTTGGCGGTCTGGTCGGAGGAGCCGGCGGCGGCCAGCACCAGACCGGTGTGCGGGGCGTCGGCGAAGTCCAGCCCGGCCTCGGTGAGGCGGCGGTCGAGGGCGGCGAGCAGTAGCGGGGAGGGGCCGAGCACGTCGGCGAGCGGAAGGTCGTGGGCCCCGGCCTCGCGGAGGGCGGCGGGGATGTCGCTGCGGGCGTGGAAGGCCCGGTTGAGCAGCAGGGGGACGGCGACGGCGCCGCGCAGCCGGGGCGCGACCTGGCCGAGGCGGGGCGCGCAGTGGTCCAGGTAGGCGGTGGTGACGTCCAGGTCCGGGCGGAGCGCGCGGACCCGTCCGGAGAGGGCCTCCACCGTGGCGGCGTGCCGCGGGTCCCGGCTGCCGTGGGCGATGAGCAGCAGGGCGGGGCCGCCCGCGCCGCCGCCGGGGTGGCGGGGCGCGGGCGGACGGCCGTGGTGCAGCAGCATCGGAGCAGCCTTACCGGGTGCCGTGCAGCAGACCGCGGTTGCGCAGCACGCGGCGCTCCAGCGGGCTGAAGACGAGCAGGTCGATGGCGACGCCGACGATCAGGATGAGGATGATCCCGAGCAGGACGCCGGACATGTCGGCGAACTCGCGCTGGTTCTCCAGGTAGCGGCCCAGACCGATGCCCAGGTCGGGGGAGGCGGCGATGAGTTCGGCGGCCATCAGGGAGCGCCAGGAGAAGGCCCAGCCCTGCTTGAGGCCGGCCAGGTAGCCGGGGAGGGCGCCGGGCAGCAGGATGTGCCGGGCCTGGACCAGGCCGCTGGCGCCCATGGTGCGGCCCGCCCGGAGCAGGATCGGCGGCACCTGGTCGATGCCGGCCACCAGGCCGTTGGCGACCGAGGGGACGGCGCCGAGCAGGATGACGGCGTACATGGTCTGGTTGTTGACGCCGAGCCAGATGACGGCGGCGGGGACCCAGGCGACCGAGGGCAGCGACTGCAGGCCGGAGAGGATCGGACCGATCGCGGCGCGCACCGGCTTGACCTGGGCGACAAGCAGGCCGATCGGGGTGCCGATGACCACGGCCGCGACGAAGCCGGACAGGCCCCGCCAGAGGCTGGTCCAGATGATGCTGAACAGGGTGCCCTGGCCCCAGAGGTCGGCGAGCGAGGCCCAGACCATGCCGGGGCTGGGGAGCTTGTACTCGTCGGTGAGCTCCAGGCTGAAGGCGCTCTGCCAGACGACCAGCACCAGGGCGATGGCGATGACCGGGGGCAGGGCCTTCTGACGCAGGGTCACCAGCAGCGGGGTGCGGGTGGCGACGACGGCGTCCAGGGCGTCCAGGCCGGCGCCGACGTCGGCGCTGCTGGGGCTCGGGCTCTTGTCGAGCAGGGGGGTGGTCTCAGTGCTGGCCATGGCGGCGGATCTCCCCACGCAGCTCGTCGGTGATTTCGATGGACAGGTCGGCCACGCCGGCGGACTCGATGCGGCGGGGCTGCGGCAGGTCGATCCGCCACTCCTTGGCGACCCGTCCGGGGCGCGAGGAGAGCAGGACGACCCGCTGGGCGAGGCGGACGGCCTCGCGCACGTTGTGGGTCACGAACAGGACGGTGAGCTTGCGCTCCGCCCAGATCCGGGTGAGCTCGTCGTGCAGCACGTCGCGGGTGATGGCGTCGAGCGCGGCGAACGGCTCGTCCATCAGCAGCACGTCGCTGCCCTGGGCCAACGCCCGTGCCAGGGCGACGCGCTGGCGCATGCCGCCGGAGAGCTCGTGGACGCGCTTGCCGTGCGCGCCGTGCAGGCGGACCAGTTCGAGCAGCCGCTCGGCCTCGGCGCGCCGCTCGGCCTTGGGCGTGCCGCCCAGGCGCAGGGCGAGCTCGATGTTCTTGCCGGCCGTCAGCCAGGGGAAGAGCGCGTGCTCCTGGAACATCAACGCGGGCCGGCCGCCCGCGAGCTGGATGTCGCCGGCGGAGGGCTTGTCCAGCCCGGCCACCAGGTTGAGCAGGGTGGACTTGCCGCAGCCCGAGGCGCCGAGCAGGGTGACGAACTCACCCGGGGCGACGTCGAGGGTGATGTCGTCCAGCACGTGGGTGGCCGCGCCCGGGCGGCCGAAGGACTTGTGGACGTGCGAGATCCGGACGGCGGGGACGCCGGTCGGGACCTCGGCGCTCTGCGCGCTCTTCGAGGTGGTCAGTGCCGTGGTCATCTCCGGGCACCTCCTGGGTGACTGGTCTGGCGGCTGGCGAAGGGAGTGGGAGCCGGGGTCCGGCCCCGCCCGGCCCGTTTGACTGGGCATCGACCGGGCTGGGCGGGGGCACGGACCTCGGAGCTTGACGGCGCTGCTTACTTGGCGCTCAGGCCGGCGTCCGCGACGGCGGCCTGGCTCTTCTCCTTGAGCACCTTGTTCAGCAGGGTCAGGTCGTAGATCCCGGCCAGGTTGGGCTTCTTGAGGAGACCGGCGGTCACCGCGTTGTCGGCCTCCTTCTGCAGGGTGGAGGCCAGCGGGTCGTCGATGAAGTCGATGTCCGCCCACGCCGGGTCGAGGATGGCGGGCTCCAGCGCGTTGCCGGCCGCCTCCTTGATGGCGGCGTTGGCGGCCTCCTTGGCCTTGGCCGGGTTGGCCTTGATGTAGGCGTTGGTGTTCACCGAGCCGCGCAGCACGGCCTCGACCACGTCCGGGTGCTCCTTGAGGAACTTCTGCGAGACGATGATGTTGGTGATCACGAACTTGTTGTCCGGCCAGAGGGACTTCTCGTTGAGGAGCTCCTTGGCGCCCAGGGTGACCAGCTTCGAGGCGGTGGGCTCGGGGACCCAGGCGCCGTCGATGGAGCCGGACTTGTAGGCGTCGGGGGTGACCTTGTTGTCCGAGCGGACCACCGAGACGTCACCGGCGCCGGAGTTGGCGTCGACCTTCCAGCCCTTGCCGGCCAGGAAGGAGAGCAGGGCGACGTCCTGGGTGTTGCCGATCTGCGGGGTGGCGATCTTCTTGCCCTTGAGGTCGTCCACCGACTTGATCTTGTCGGGGTTGACGACCAGCTTGACGCCGCCGGAGGCCGAGCCGCCGATGATCTTCAGGGCCTCGCCGTTGGACTTGGTGTAGCCGTTGATGGCGGGGGAGGGGCCGATCCAGCCGATGTCGATGGAGCCCGCGTTGAGCGCCTCGATCTCGGCGGGGCCGGCGTTGAAGATCTGGGTCTTGACCTGGGTGGCGCCGAGCTCCTTCTGGATCAGGCCCTCCTTCAGGCCGACCAGCGGGGTGCCGTGGGTCAGGTTGGCGAAGTAGCCGATCTTCACCGTGTCGGCCGAGAGCTTGGCACCACCGGCGGAGGAGGCCGGGGCGGCCGCGGGGGCCTTGTCCTCGCTCTTGGCGCCGTAGCCGCAGGCGGAGAGCAGGCTGATCGCGGTCAGACCGGCCACGGTGGCGGCAGCGGTCCGTCTGAAGCGGGCGGAGGTGCTGTTCTGCGCAGTCATTGCTTCGTCCTCTGGCAAGTTCATGGAAGAAAGAAAGAAAGTCGGGCGTGGGTGCCTGCGGATCCGGAGCGACCGCCGCTGTGGGAAGCGGCCGCCCCGGTGACAGGGGCTCAGAGCCCCTGTCCGCCTGCACATCGCGTCAGCCCGCCCTGGCCACTGCCGAGGACGCCGCTGCCGATGCGGCCGCCTTCCTTGTCCATACCCGAGAACGCGTCGCTGGGCATCAGACCCAGTCCTCCTCGTCCGGTTCCTGCGCGTTGGGAGTGGTGTCGAAGGCCTCGCCCGCCATGCCGGCGGTGAGGGTGGTGCCGTCGGCCGGGTCGATCAGGAGGAAGGACCCGGTACGGCGGTTGTCGGTGTAGGGGTCGAGCGCCAGCGGCTCCGCCGTGCGCAGGACCACGTGCCCGATCTCGTTGACCTCCAACCCCTGGGCGCCGGAGCGCCGTTCGAGGCTGTCGATGTCGATGCGGTAGGTGATGTCCTTGACGATCGCGCGCACCGTGCGGGTGGTGTGCTTGAGCAGCACCTTGGCCCCGATGGTCAGCGGGCGCTCGTTGAGGTGGCAGACGGTGGCCTCGACGTCCTTGGTGGGGACGGGAGTCGCACCGGCCGCGATCAGGTCGCCGCGGGAGATGTCGATGTCGTCGGCCAGACGGACCGTCACCGACTGGGGGGCCCAGGCGATGTCGGTCTCGGTGCCGAGCGCGTCGATCCCGGTGACGGTGGTGGTGCGCCCGGCCGGCAGCACCGTGACGGTGTCGCCGACGCGCAGCACGCCGGAGGCCAACTGGCCCGCGTAGCCACGGTAGTCGGGGAGCTCGGCGGTCTGCGGACGGATCACGTACTGGACCGGGAAGCGGGCCGGCTCGTCGCTGGGGTCGGTGCCGACCGGCACGTTCTCCAGGTGCTCCAGCAGGGTCGGGCCGCCGTACCAGTCCATGTGCGCGGACGGCTCGACCACGTTGTCCCCGGCCAGGGCCGAGATCGGGACGGCGACGATGTCCGTGACGCCGAGGGAGGCCGCGTAGGAGGTGAACTCCTCGGCGATGGCCGCGAAGACGGGCTCGGCGTACTCGACCAGGTCCATCTTGTTGACCGCCAGCACCACGTGCGGCACGCGCAGCAGGGCGGCGACGGCCGCGTGGCGGCGGGTCTGCTCGACCACGCCGTTGCGGGCGTCGACCAGCACCACGGCCAGCTCGGCGGTGGAGGCGCCGGTGACCATGTTGCGGGTGTACTGCACGTGGCCGGGGGTGTCGGCGAGGATGAACCGGCGCCGGGCGGTGGCGAAGTAGCGGTACGCCACGTCGATGGTGATGCCCTGCTCGCGCTCGGCCCGCAGACCGTCGGTGAGCAGCGCCAGGTCCGGCGCCTCCTGACCGCGGCTCAGGGAGGCGCGCTCGACGGCCTCCAGCTGGTCGGCCAGCACGGACTTGGAGTCGTGCAGCAGGCGGCCGACCAGGGTGGACTTGCCGTCGTCGACGGATCCGGCGGTGGCGAAGCGCAGCAGCGAGGTGGCGGTTGCTTCCTGGGTGGTGCTCATCTTAGAAGTACCCTTCGCGCTTGCGGTCTTCCATCGCGGCCTCGGAGAGCTTGTCGTCGGCGCGGGTGGCGCCGCGCTCGGTGAGGCGGCTGGCGGCGATCTCGGTGATGATGTCCGCGTTGGTGGCGGCGTCGGAGTCGACGGCGCCGGTGCAGGACATGTCGCCGACGGTGCGGTAGCGGATCAGTCGGGTCTCGACCTGCTCGGTCTCCTTGGGCCCGCCCCACTCGCCAGCGGTCAGCCACATGCCGTCGCGCTTGAACACCGCGCGCTCGTGGGCGTAGTAGATGCCCGGCAGCTCGATCTGCTCGCGCTCGATGTACTGCCACACGTCCAGCTCGGTCCAGTTGGAGAGCGGGAAGACGCGCACGTGCTCGCCGGCCGCGTGGCGGCCGTTGTAGAGCGACCACAGCTCGGGGCGCTGGCGGCGCGGGTCCCAGGCGCCGAACTCGTCGCGCAGGGAGAAGACGCGCTCCTTGGCGCGGGCCTTCTCCTCGTCGCGGCGGCCGCCGCCGAAGACGGCGTCGAACTTGTGGGACTCGATGGCGTCCAGCAGCGGGACGGTCTGCAGCGGGTTGCGGGTGCCGTCGGGGCGCTCGCGCAGCCGGCCGTCGTCGATGAAGTCCTGCACGTTCGCCACGTACAGCCGCAGGTTGTGCTTGGCGGCCACCCGGTCGCGGTACTCGATGACCTCGGGGAAGTTGTGGCCGGTGTCCACGTGCAGCAGGGCGAAGGGGACCGGCGCCGGGGCGAAGGCCTTCAGCGCCAGGTGCAGCATGACGATGGAGTCCTTGCCGCCGGAGAAGAGGATCACCGGCCGCTCGAACTCGCCCGCCACCTCGCGGAAGATGTGCACCGACTCCGCTTCGAGCGCGTCCAGGTGGGACAGCGCGAACGGCGACTCGGTGAGCTGCGGGGTGTGGGTCGCGGTGGTCATGCCAGGCCCCTCTCGGTCAGGAAGGCGTACAGCTCGGCGGCGGACTCCTCCACCAGGCGGCCCTGCGTCTGGAGCCTCAACTCCGGTGCGGTCGGGGCCTCGTAGGGGTCGTCCACGCCGGTCAGGCCGGAGATCTCACCGGCCGCCTGCTTGGCGTACAGGCCCTTGACGTCCCGCTCGGAGCACAGCTCCACCGGAGTGGCCACGTGCACCTCCAGGAACTCGGTGCCCAGCTCGGCGTGCCGCTCGCGGACGGCGGCCCGGGAGTCGGCGTAGGGGGCGATCACCGGGGCCAGGACCTTCACGCCGTTGCGGGCCAGCTTCTCGGCGACGAAGCCGATCCGCGCCACGTTGGTGTGCCGGTCCTCCTTGCTGAACCCCAGCCCCTTGGACAGGAACTCACGGATCTCGTCACCGTCGAGGACCTCGACCTTGTGGCCCTCGGCGCGCAGCCGCTCGGCCAGCGCGAAGGCCAGCGTGGTCTTGCCCGCGCTCGGCAGCCCGGTCAGCCACACCGTGGCGCCGCGCTCGCAGGGGGCGGCCTGCGGGGCCGCCTCTGCGGCTCCGTCGGCGGCCAGGGTGTGGACTGTGCTCACGGGTCGTTCTCCTAGGGGTGGTTGACGGTCGGTCGGTGGATCAGAGGTGGATGCCGCACTCGGTCTTGCCCGAGCCGGCCCAGCGGCCGGCCCGGCCCTCCTCGCCCTCGCCCGGCTTGGCGGTGCAGGAGAGCGGCGAGCAGCCGATCGAGGTGTAGCCCTCCCACAGCAGCGGGTTGAGCAGCACCCCGTTGGCGGCGACGTAGGCGTCCACGTCGTCCTGGGACCAGCGGGCGATCGGGGCGATCTTCACCTTGCGGCGCTTGGCGTCCCAGGCCACCACCGGGGTGTTGGCCCGGGACGGCGACTCGTCCCGGCGCAGGCCGGTGGCCCAGGCGTCGTACGCGGCCAGGCCGCGGTTGAGCGGCTCGACCTTGCGCAGTGCGCAGCAGAGGTCGTTGTCCCGGTCGTGCAGGTTCGGCCCGTACTGGGCGTCCTGCTCGGCCACGGTCTGCAGCGGCTTGAGGGTGATGACGTTGACCGGCATCACCGCGGCCACCGCGTCCCGGGTGCCCAGGGTCTCGGCGAAGTGGTAGCCGGTGTCCAGGAAGACCACGTCCACCCCGGGGAAGACCGAGGAGGCCAGGTGGGCCACCACGGCGTCCTCCATCGAGGAGGTGACGCAGAACCGCTTGCCGAAGGTCTCGGCGGCCCAGCGCAGGACCTCCTGCGCCGGGGCCTCCTCCAGGTCGACCGCGGCCTTGGCCGCTATCGCCTCGTAGTCAGTTGCCGTGCTCATGTGCCGTTCCCCCGTGGGTGGTTGACAGCAGGCCCAGGTACTTCAGCTGGAACGCCCGGCGGCAGGAGTGGCACTCCCAGGCGCCGTGGCCGGCCTCCGAGGGCCGCAGGTCCTCGTCGCCGCAGTACGGGCAGTGGAAGGGGGCGGCGCGTTCGCTCACGACAGCTGCTCCTCACTGGCCCGGGCCGTCCACTGGGCGAAGCGCTCGCCCTCCTGACGGTCCTCCTGGTACCGGGTCAGGACCCGCTCCACGTAGTCCGGCAGGCCGTCCTTGGTGACCTTGAGACCGCGGACCTTGCGGCCGAAGCCGGCCTCCAGGCCGAGCGCGCCGCCCAGGTGGACCTGGTAGCCCTCGACCTGCTCGCCGTTCTCGTCGGTCACCAGCTGGCCCTTGAGGCCGATGTCGGCGACCTGGATGCGGGCGCAGGCGTTCGGGCAGCCGTTGATGTTGATGGTCAGCGGCTCGGCGAACTCCGGGAGGCGGGCCTCCAGTTCGTCGATCAGGGTGCGGCCGCGCTCCTTGGTCTCGACGATCGCCAGCTTGCAGAACTCGATGCCGGTGCAGGCCATCGTGCCGCGGCGGAACGGCGAGGGGGTGACCCGCAGGTCCAGTGCCTCCAGGCCGGCCACCAGCGACTCGACCCGGTCCTCGGGGATGTCCAGGACCAGCATCTTCTGCTCGGCGGTGGTGCGCAGGCGGTCCGAGCCGTGCTCGGCGGCCAGCTCGGCGATCTGGCCGAGCAGCTTGCCGTTGACCCGGCCGACCCGCGGCGCGAAGCCGACGTAGAACTTGCCGTCCTTCTGCCGGTGCACGCCGACGTGGTCGCGCCAGGTGCCGCTGGGCTCCTTCGGCGCGGGGCCGTCCACCAGCCGGTACTTGAGGTACTCGTCCTCCAGCACCTGGCGGAACTTCGCCGGGCCCCAGTCGGCGACCAGGAACTTCAGCCGCGCCCGGTTGCGCAGGCGGCGGTAGCCGTAGTCGCGGAAGATGCCGATCACGCCGCCGTAGACGTCGGCCACCTCGTCCAGCGGGACCCAGGCGCCCAGGCGCACGCCCAGCTTGGGGTTGGTGGAGAGGCCGCCGCCGACCCAGAGGTCGAAGCCCGGACCGTGCTCGGGGTGCTCGACGCCGACGAAGGCGATGTCGTTGATCTCGTGCGCCACGTCCAGCAGCGGCGAGCCGGAGATCGCCGACTTGAACTTGCGCGGCAGGTTGGAGAAGTCCTTGTTGCCGATGAAGCGGCTCATGATCTCGTCGATGGCCGGGGTGCCGTCGATGATCTCGTCCTCGGCGATCCCGGCGACCGGGGAGCCCAGGATGACGCGCGGGGTGTCGCCGCAGGCCTCGGTGGTGGAGAGGCCGACCGCCTCCAGCGTCTGCCAGATCGCCGGGACGTCCTCGATCCGGATCCAGTGGTACTGGACGTTCTGGCGGTCGGTCAGGTCGGCGGTGCCGCGGCCGTACTTCTCCGAGACCTCGGCGATCGCCTTCAGCTGGGCCACCGTCAGGCGGCCGCCGTCGATCCGGACCCGGAGCATGAAGAACTCGGCGTCCAGCTCGTGCGGCTCCAGGATCGCGGTCTTGCCGCCGTCGATCCCCTCCTTGCGCTGGGTGTACAGACCCCACCAGCGCATCCGGCCGCGCAGGTCGGCCGGGTCGATGGACTCGAAGCCGCGCTGGGCGTAGATCGTCTCAATGCGCGTCCGCACGTTGAGACCGTCGTCGTCCTTCTTGAACTGCTCGTTGGCGTTGAGCGGGGTGCGGTGCCCGAGACCCCACTGGCCCTCGCCACGGTGGCGGGTCACCTTGCGGGCGGCCGCGGGGCGGCGCGCGGGGGCGCCGGCGGCCTGGGGCTCGTCCGTTTCGGGGGTGCTGGCCATGGTGAAGTCCTTACGGCAGTGGCTCTGGGGGCGGCTGCGGGGCTTCCGGGCACGGACCTGCGACGACCTGCGGGTTCTCCGCGAGGTACGGGGGAGCAGTGACCTTGCCAGGGGCTCGCGCATCCGCAGCGGCGGGGACGGCGAAGAGGTTCGCGCCGGCGTGCGGTGGAAGGCGGCGGGGTGGGCTCAGGTCACCGGACAGATGGCGCTGGACACGCGAAGGAGATCGACGTGAAGTCGACCTACTAGGGTGGTTCCGGCGCTCGGCATGGCAAGAGATTCGCACGCCGCACGACCCCCGGTCCACCAACGTCCGGATGATGGACTCGTGAGTTTCGCTTCCTGAGACGCCGCCCGCTCCGCCGCAGCCCGGGCGCCTGGTGAGACCCCGTCAGGTTGCACGTGGGTCAGCCGCCCCGGGACCGATAGGTTAGGGGCGTGCAAGCAGCAGGGGAAACCAGCAGGACGGGGGCCGAGCGCCCCTCCCGGCGCCGCCGTCGCGGACGGCGCCGCCGCGAGTCGACGTGGCGCACGACCGCCTGGACGCTGGTCAAGGACACCACCAACACGTGCGTCGAGTACCGGGTCACCGGACTCGCGGCGGAGGCGGCTTTCTTCACGCTGCTCTCCATCCCCCCGCTGCTGCTCTGCCTGGCCGGCACCCTCGGCTACCTGGACGACATCCTCGGCGCCGGCACCATCCAGAAGCTGGAGCAGGACATCCTCCAGGCCAGCGCCACCGTGCTGGCCCCCAGCTCGATCCAGCAGATCGTCCAGCCGCTGCTCGACAGCGTCTTCGACGAGGGCGGCCGGCCCGACCTGATCTCGATCGGCTTCCTGCTCTCGCTCTGGTCCGGATCGCGGGCGCTCTACATCTTCATCGACACCATCACCGTGATGTACGGCCTCGACGGCAAGCGCGGCATCGTGAAGACCCGGATGATGTCGCTCGGCCTCTACCTGGGCGCCCTGGTGATCGGCTCGCTGGTGCTGCCGCTGCTGCTCGCCGGGCCCGGGCTGGTGCGCAACGCGCTGCCGGACTCGGCCGGGGTGATCGACGCGCTCTACTGGCCGGTGGCGATCATGCTGCTGGTCGTCTTCCTCACCACCCTCTACCACGTGGCCGTGCCGGTCTCCACGCCCTGGCGGGAGGACATCCCCGGCGCCCTGGTGGCCCTGGTGGTGCTGGTGGTGTGCAGCGTGCTGCTCCGGCTCTACCTGGTCAGCTCGATCGAGGGCCGCTCGGTCTACGGGCAGCTGGCCGCGCCGGTCGCGGTGCTGCTCTGGATCGGCGTGGTGGCCCTCGCGGTGCTGATCGGCGCCGCGATGAACGCCGCGCTGGACCGCCGCTGGCCCACCACCGAGACCGCCGACGCCCGCGCCGCCAACGAGCGCGCCAGCGAGGAGGCCGCCGCCGCCGTGGTCCGCGAGGCCACCGCCCGCCGGGCCGTGGAGCGCGCCCGGCTGGCCCGCGAGCTCGGCCTGGGCGAGGGCCACGAGGACGACCTGGACGAGGACGACGAGGGTGACCACCCGCCCTCCGAGTACCCCGAGCGCTGGGCGGACTTCCTGCCCCCGGGCAACCTGCGCGGCCGTCTCGGCAACGCCGGGGCGCACCGCCGCCGCCGTCCGCCGCCCCCACCGGACAGCGACCGGCCGGGCGGCTCCTGGCACGTCTGACGGGCGGTGGAAAAAAGGGGTGCGCGGGCGTGCGGCGGTTCGCTATCGTCGCCCGGGCCGGGGGCGTACCGCCCCCTGTGAAAGCCGTTGAGTGAACAAGGAGGTGACGACCGTGCTGACTGTCGTCGTCGCGGACTCCGTCCGCACCCAGAAGGTCCTCGTTCCCACCTCCGTGGTCTCCGGCTGACACTCCTTCACCACCCGCGCCGCGCGCGGGACGCCGGGGCCACCCCCTCGAAGGGTCACCCCGAAGTTGAACCTCTCCATCACTGACCGCTCGCTGTCCGGCTACGGCTGGAACGACGAGTGGGCCTCCAAGTTCTCCCTCTTCGCCGGCACGGACCTGCGTCCGGGCCGGGTCACCCGGGTCGACCGGGGTCTGTGCGACGTCTTCCTCGACGACGACGGCTCCGGCGCGCCCGGCACCGTCCGGGCCGACCTCCGCCCGGTGCGGATCTCCGATCCGGCCGAGTGGGTCTGCACCGGAGACTGGGTCGGCGTCGACCTGACGACGGCTCCGCTGCCGAGCGTCGCGGCCGTGCTGCCCAGGACCACCGCGATCATCCGCAGCACCGCGGGCAAGCGCTCCGAGGGCCAGGTGCTCGCGGCCAACGTGGACACCGTCATGATCGCCGTCTCGCTGGCCGCCGACCCGGACCTCGGGCGGATCGAGCGCTTCGTGGCGCTCGCCTGGGAGTCCGGCGCCGAGCCGCTGGTCGTGCTGACCAAGAGCGACCTGGTCGGCGACGCCGACTTCGTCAGGGACGACGTCGAGGGCGTGGCCCCCGGCGTCACGGTGCTCGCGGTGAGCGCCGAGACCGGCGAGGGCATCGACGTGCTCCGGGCGTGCCTGGGCACCACCAGCGCGCTGATCGGCCAGTCCGGCGCGGGCAAGTCCACCCTCACCAACGCGCTCTCCTCCTCCGAGGCGATGGTCGTCCAGGCCACCCGTTCGGTGGACGAGAAGGGCCGTCACACCACCACCACCCGCGAGATGATCCCGCTGCCCGGCGGCGGCGTGGTCATCGACACCCCGGGCCTGCGCGGCGCCGGCCTGTTCGGCGGCGAGGGCCTCGCGACGGCCTTCGCCGAGATCGAGGAGCTGGCCGCCGACTGCCGCTTCCACGACTGCCGCCACGCCGGGGAGCCGGGCTGCGCCGTCCTGGCCGCGCTGGAGGAGGGCACCCTCCCGGTGCGCCGCTGGGAGAGCTACCAGAAGCTCCAGAAGGAGAACGACTGGATCGCCTCCCGGACGGACGCCCGGCTGGCGGCCGAGCGTCTGAAGAAGTGGAAGACCATCACCAAGTCGGTCCGGGCCGGCGGCTCGCCGAAGAAGTAGCGCGAGCGAGGGCCGCGACCCGGAGCGGGTCGCGGCCCTCGGCCGTCTCACGGTGGCGGTACGCCGTCTCACGCCTCGGGCAGCCGCCCGGTCCGGATCACCTCGGCGTACCAGCGCGCGCTGTCCTTGGGCGTGCGGCGCTGGCTGGCGAAGTCCACGTGCACCATGCCGAAGCGCTTGCCGTACCCGAAGGACCACTCGAAGTTGTCCAGCAGCGACCAGAGGAAGTACCCGCCCACCGGCACCCCGTCCGCCGCCGCCCGCCGGACCGCGTCCAGGTGCCCGTGCAGGTACGCCACCCGCTCCGGGTCGTGCACCGCGCCACTCGGGTCGCTGTAGTCGTCGTAGGCGGCGCCGTTCTCGGTGACCAGCAGCGGCAGGCCGGGCAGTTCGTCCCGCAGGCGGGTGAGCAGCTCGTAGAGGCCGTCCGCGTCCACCGGCCAGCCCATCGCGGTGCGGCTGCCCTCGGCCGGCAGGAAGCGCACGCCCTCGTCGGCGGGCCAGGGGGAGATCTCCCCGGCGTGGCCGTCCTGGCGGGCGGCGGGTGCCGACGGGTCGGCGGCGCCGACCACGGTGGGCGTGTAGTAGTTGATGCCCAGCGAGTCGACCGGGCGGGAGATCTCCGCCAGGTCGCCGTCGTGGACGAAGCCCCAGTCGGTGACGTGCGCGGTGTCGGCCAGCACGTCGGCGGGGTAGCTGCCCTTGAACACCGGGTCCAGGAAGATCCGGTTGGCCAGGCCGTCGATCCGGCGGGCCGCGTCCAGGTCGGCGGGGGACTGGCCGGCGGGGCGGACGGCGGCCAGGTTGAGGGTGAGGGAGACCTGCGCGGAGTCCGGAAGCTCGGCGCGCAGCGCGGCCGTGCCCAGGCCGTGGGCCAGCAGCAGGTGGTGATGGGCCGTCAGCGCCTCCGCCGGGCTGGTCCGGCCGGGGGCGTGCACCCCGGAGCCGTAGCCGAGGAAGGCGGAGCACCAGGGCTCGTTGAGCGTGGTCCAGGTCGGGATGCGGTCGCCCAGGCGGCGGGCCGCGAGGGTGGCGTACTCGGCGAAGCGGTACGCCGTGTCGCGGTTCAGCCAGCCGCCCGCGTCCTCCAGCTGCTGCGGCAGGTCCCAGTGGTAGAGCGTGACCACGGGCGTGATGCCCTTGCCCAGCAACTCGTCCACCAGACGGTCGTAGAAGTCCAGCCCGGTCTCGTTGGCCGGGCCGGTGCCGCCCGGCCGCACCCGCGGCCAGGAGAGCGAGAACCGGTAGGCGCCCAGGCCGAGTTCGGCCATCAGCGCGACGTCCTCGCGGTAGCGGTGGTAGTGGTCGCAGGCGATGTCGCCGGTGTCGCCGTTGCGCACCTTGCCGGGGGTGCGGCTGAAGGTGTCCCAGATGGACGGGGAGCGGCCGCCCTCGGCGGCGGCGCCCTCGATCTGGTACGCGGCGGTGGCCGCACCCCAGACGAAGCCGGTGGGGAAGTCGGTGGGACGGTCGGAGCGGACGGGGGCCGGTAGGGCTGCTACGGACATGTCGCCTTCCATGGGTGACTACGGTAGAGGGCTCAGCCCTTGACGGCGCCCTGCATGATGCCGCCGACTATCTGACGGCCCAGCAGGGCGAAGACCAGGAGCACGGGGAGGGTGCCGATCAGGGTGCCGGCCATGACGATCGACTGGTCCGGCACGTAGCCCTGGCCGAGCGACTTCAGGGCGACCTGCACGGTCGGGTTCTGCGAACTCAGCGCGACCACCGGCCAGAAGAAGTCGTTCCAGGTGGCCATGAAGGTGAGCATGGCGAGCACCGCCATGCCGGGGCGGGCCACCGGCAGCACGATCGAGCGGAAGATCCGCAAGGACGAGGCGCCGTCCATCCGGCCGGCCTCGATCAGCTCGTCCGGCAGCGCCTGGACCAGGAACTGGCGCATGAAGAAGACGCCGAAGGCGGAGACCAGCGAGGGCAGGATCACCGAGGGCAGCTTGTTCTGCAGGTCCAGCTTCACGATCACCATGAAGAGCGGGATCACCCCGAGCTGCGGCGGGATCATCATCGTTCCCACCGTGATCGCCAGCAGCAACCCCCGCCCCCGGAAGCGGAGTTTCGCGAAGGCGAAGCCGGCCAGGGTGGAGGAGAGCACCACCCCGACGGTGACCGCGGCGGAGACCACCAGTGAGTTGAGCAGCGCGGTGCCGATCGCGGCCTGCTCCAGCGCCTCACCGATGTTGTGGAACAGGTTGGGGCCGGGGGTGAGCGCCGGAGTCGCCGAGCTGAGCTCGGAGTTGGAGCGGCTGGCGGCCACCAGGGTCCAGTAGAAGGGGAAGACGAAGAGCAGGGTGGCGAGGGCCAGCACCGCGTAGGCCAGCGGTCCGCCCTGCAGCGGCGAGCGCCGCCCCGCCGCCCGGCTGCTGCCGCGCTTGAGCACAAGGGTCGTGGAAGCCATGGCGGTTCACCCGTCCGTACGGTTGCGCCGGGCGGCGACGGCCGCGTTGGTCAGGGCCAGCACCACGATCAGCAGGAACATCACCCAGGCCACGGCGGCGGCCCGGCCGAGGTGGAAGAAGGTCCAGCCCTGCTCGTAGAGGTAGAGGCCGAGGGTCTGGTACTGGTGCGAGATGCCGCCGCCGGAGTTGCCCTCGTAGAGCAGCGGCTCGCCGAACAGCTGGGTGGCGCCGATGGTGGAGACCACCACGGTGAAGACGATGGTCGGCCGCAGACCGGGCACGGTGATGTGCCGGAACTGCTGCCAGCGGGAGGCGCCGTCCACCGCCGCGGACTCGTAGAGCTCGTTCGGGATGGACTGCATCCCGGCCAGGTAGATCAGCGCGTTGTAGCCCGTCCAGCGCCAGGTGACGATCGCCGAGACGCCGAACTGCGAGGCCCAGGTGGACGCCTGCCAGTCCACCGGGCTCAACCCGACGGACTGCAGCGCCCAGTTGATGAGCCCGTAGTCGCGCCCGAAGAGCTGGGCGAAGACCAGCGTGGCGGCGGCCACCGAGGTGGCGTAGGGCATCAGCATCGCGACCCGGAAGAACGTCCGGCCCCGCAGCCGGTAGTTGAGCAGGTGGGCCAGGCCGAGCGCCATCAGCAGCTGCGGGACGGTGGAGAGCACGCCGATGGTGAAGGTGTTGCCGAGGGCGTTCCAGAAGTACGGGTCCTCGAACAGCCGGGTGTAGTTCTGGAATCCCAGCCAGTCCATCTGCTCGGAGGTCTGCAGCTCGACCCGGTGCAGCGAGACGTACGCGGTGTACAGCAGCGGGAACAGGCCGAAGGCCGCGAACAGGACGAAGAACGGGGCGAGGAAGCCGTACGGGGCCAGCCGCCCGGCGAGCCGGCCCGGGCGCGGGGCGGGCCTGGTCGTGGGGCGGGGGGCGGTGAGCGTGGCCATGGGGGTCCTTTCCCGGGGCGGGGCCGCAGAGCGGAGCGGCCCCGCCCCGGGGGAGTCGGGCGTCGGAGGGGCCGTCAGTTGCCGGAGGCCTTCTTGACGTTGTCCAGCGCGTGCTGCCAGGCGGTGCCCGGGGCGGTGCCGGTGCGCTCGACCTCGCCGAGGGCGTCGGTGAACGCCTTGGTGACCACGCCGTCCTGGGTGCCGAGCACCTGGGCGGGCATGTTGACGGCCGACTCGCTGAAGATCTCGCCGATCGGGGCGTCGTTGAAGTACGGGTCCTTGACCGACTTGATCTCGGCCTGCGCGGCGGTGGAGGACGGGAAGGAGCCCTGCTTGGCGAAGAGCGTGGCCTGCTGCTCCTTGGCGTTCAGCCACTTGACCAGCTCGGCCGCCTCCTTGGGGTGCTTGGCGGTCTTCGGGATCGCCAGGTAGGCGCCACCCCAGTTGCCGGTCTTGCCCGGGCCGGGCGCGATGTCCCACTTGCCGGAGAAGGAGGTGCCGGCCTGGCCCTTGATGTAGCCGATCATCCAGGCCGGGCAGCTGAGGGTGGCGAACTTGCCGGTGGAGAAGGCCTTGTTCCACTCCGGGGTCCACTGCGGGAGCTTGGCCGAGAGGCCGTCGGCGACCAGCTTGGTGGCGTCCGCCCAGGCGGTCTGCACGGCCGGGTTGGTGTCGTGCACCGGCTTGCCGGCCTCGTCGGAGTAGCGGACCTTCTGCTGGCCGACCTCGGCGGTGAACATCCCGGCGGCGCTGTCGGTCCAGCCGTTGCCCGGCTTGGCCTTGGCGACGTACTCCTTGCCGAGCTCCAGGTAGCCCGCCCAGGTCGACCACTTGGCGGCCAGTTCGGTGCGGTCGGTCGGCAGGCCGGCCTCCTTGAACAGGTCGGTGCGGAAGCAGATCGCCTCCGGGCCGATGTCGGTGCCCGCGGCCAGCACCTTGCCGTCGGCGGTCTTCACGGCCGCGGCCTTCCAGGGCACCAGGCCGTCGTTCACCTCGGCGGCGCCCAGCGAGCGCAGGTCCTGGAACTTGTCGGCCTGCTTCTGCATCACGCTGGCGATCCGGCCGACCTCCAGGCCCTGCACGTCGGCCAGACCGCCGCCGCCGGCCAGCTTGGTCTGCAGCGCCTGCCAGTACTGGGCCTCGTCCTGGGTGTCGGTCTGCTTCACGGTGACGTTCGGGTGCAGCTTCATGTACTCGTCGTAGAGGCCGGCCTCCTTGAACCCGAAGGTGCCGAACAGGTCGACGGTGAGCGTGACCTTGCCGTCGCCGCCGCCATCGGCCGAGCCGGTGGAACCGGAACCACAGGCGGTCAGCAGCAGGGCGGCGGCAAGGGCGGCGCTGCCGAGGGTGGCGGCTCTGAACGGGCGCATGGGGGTGCCTCCTGATCGAGTTCTGAGAGCGCTCTCAAGCGCTGGAAGGAGCGTGCCGGGCGGCGTCCCGGCCGTCAAGTGGTCGAAATCTGAACGTGATCTGGGGAGTTCGGGGAGTCCTGGTTTCACAGTCCGAAGTCAGGAAGGTTTCGTCCGGCCCGTTGACACCCTTCCGGGGCCGCCCCTACGGTCCGGGGCTGAGAGCGCTCTCACCTTCCCCCACTTCCAGTTGAGGTGACTCATCGTGAAGCCACCGCGGCGCCCCGCCGCCGTCCTGACCGCCCTGGCCCTCGCCGCCGCCGCACTCACCGCGACCGTCGGCGCGCCCAGCGCCTCCGCAGCCACCGTCAAGGTCGGCCTCGGCGGGTACACCGACACCCGCCCGGCCGGCACCGTCGGCCCCAGCAACTCCGCCGGCGCCCCGGTGGCGCCCAAGGTCACCGCCCGGATGGCCGGCAAGGCCGTGCCCACCAACGACTGGTGGTCCTCGCTGGTCTTCCAGCGCTACGCGGGCAACCCGTACTCCGAGAACATGTACGCCCACCCGTTCACCTTCAAGGCCGTCAACTCCGGCCTGGAGGTGGGCTACCCGACCTCGCCCACCGTCACCCCCGACGGCCGCCAGTACGACTTCACCCACACCAAGGACCTCACCCTCGGGGTGGCCGGGCTCAACTCGCCCGACACCAAGGTGGACGGCTGGACCGACTGGACCGTCACCCCCGCCTGGGCCGACGCGGGGCACAGCTTCACCGCCACCATCGGCCACGGCCTGCCCTACGTCTACGCCCGGGCCACCGGCGGCGCCGCCCAGATCACCGCGGCCGGCACCCCGACGGTCTTCGCCAGCCAGGGCAACGTCCTCGGCATCACCGTCGGCGGCCACCACTACGGCCTGTTCGCCCCCACCGGCACCAGCTGGAACGTCAACGGCTCCACCCTGTCGGCCGCGCTCGGCGCCAAGGACTACTACTCCGTCGCCGTCCTGCCCTCGCCCGGTGACCTGGCGCTCTACCGCACCTACGCGTACAGCTTCGTCACCGACACCAAGGTCTCCTGGGCCTACGACAACGGCTCGCTGACCACGAACTACACCGCCACCACCACCCCGGTCGAGGGCAGCCAGAGCGGCACCCTGCTGGCCCTGTACCGGCACCAGTGGCTGGCCACCTCCGACCAGCTCACCGCGCTGAGCTACACCTCCCCGCGCGGACAGATGAAGGTGCGCCAGGGCAGCGGCTTCTCCACCGTGATGAAGGCCGACGCCATCCTGCCCTCGCTGCCGGACGTCGGCGGCGCCGACCGCGCCACGCTCGGCGCGCTGGTCCGCGAGGCGGCCGACGCGGCCGATCCGTTCAGCGGCGCCACGGACACCTACTGGACCGGCAAGGCCCTCGGCCGCCTGGCCCAACTGGTGCCGATCGCCGATCAGTTGGGCGACACCGCGACCAGGGACAAGCTGCTCGGTCTGATCAAGGGCAAGCTGCAGCAGTGGTTCGCCGGCACCGGCTCCACCGTCTTCGCCTACGACGACCAGTGGAAGACCCTGATCGGCTACCCGGCCTCCTACGGCACCGACGGCGAGCTCAACGACCACCACTTCCACTACGGCTACTACATCCAGGCCGCCGCCACCGTGGCGCGCTACGACGCGGCCTGGGCCGCGGACTCGGCCTGGGGCGGCATGGTCAAGCTGCTCGCCAAGGACGCCGCCAACGCCGACCGCGCCGACACCCGCTTCCCCTGGCTGCGCAGCTTCGACCCGTACGCGGGCATGGGCTGGGCCTCCGGCCACGCCGGCTTCGCGGCGGGCAACAACGAGGAGTCCTCCTCCGAATCGCTCAACTTCAGCGCCGGGCTGATCCTCTACGGCTCCGCCACCGGTGACACCACGCTGCGCGACCTCGGCCTCTACCTCTACACCACCGAGTCGCGGGCCGTGGAGCAGTACTGGTCCAACGCCGACCAGGCCGTCTTCCCGTCCTCCTTCGGCCACCAGACCGTCGGCATGGTGTGGGGCAGCGGCGCCGCCTACTCCACCTGGTGGACCGCCAGCCCCGGCATGATCCACGGCATCAACTACCTGCCCATCACCGGTGGTTCGCTCTACCTGGCGCGACGTCAGGACGACCTGCTGGCCAACCTCGCGGAGCACAAGGCCAACAACGGCGGCGTGCTGACCGACTGGCGGGACCTGGCCTGGGAGTTCCAGGCGCTCGCCGACCCGGCCGGGGCCAAGGCCAACTGGCAGGCGGGCAAGGACTCCTACACGCCGGAGGAGGGCGAGTCCAAGGCCCACGTCCAGCACTGGATCGGCAACCTGGCGGTGCTCGGCACCCTCGACCCGGCGGTCACCGCCGACCTGCCGACGGCGGCCGTCTTCGTCAGCGGCTCCACCCGGACCCACGTCGCGCACAACTTCTCGACGGCGGCGCGGACGGTCCGCTTCTCGGACGGCGCGGTGCTGAACGTGCCGGCCCGGTCCACCGCCAGCGAGCGCGGCAGCTTCCAGGACGGCGGCACGGGCGGGGTCACGCCCTCGCCGACGCCGACGCCGACGCCGACGCCCACCCCGTCCCCCTCGCCGTCGCCCTCCCCCTCGCCCACCTCGTCCCCGTCGGTGCCGCCGGTCGGCGGGAACACCTTCTACCTCCAGCCCGGCGGCAAGCTGACCACCGGGTACGGGGCCGGGGCCTCCTCCGACACCGTCGCCTCGGCGGGCGGCACCAACCACGACGGCACGCCGTACCAGCCGACCGTCTACGAGGTGCGCAACGTCAACGCGAGCCTGCGGGCGGGCGCCGCCACGGAGTTCGACCTCTACCTGGACGCCGGCCCGGCCGTGGGCCTCGGCCAGCAGCTGCGGGTCTCCTACGACCTGACCGGTGACGGGAGCTTCGACCGGACCGAGACCTACCGGTACTTCGCCACCGACCCGGTCACCGGCTGGGAGCGCTACTCGGCCACCGCCGGGCTGGCCGCCTCCACCGGCGCGCTCGGCAACCTGAGCAACGGCACCGTCCGGATCGAGGTCTGGTCCGCGATCGGCAACGCCCCGGCCTCGCTGCGGGTGGGTGCCACCCAGGCCCAGGGCAGTGCTTCGGTGGTCCGCCTGCCGTTCAACTGACGGGACGGCAGGTCACCGGCGTACGGGCTCCCGTGGTGGATGGTGACCACCACGGGAGCCCGTGCGGCGCCCGGGGAAGGGTCGTATGACTGTCCTATCATCGGCCGGTGACTCTCGATGCGGCCTTGGCCGATTTCATCGCCCGGGGCGGGCCCGAGGAGCTGGCACCCCAGGTGCTCGGCGCCGTCATCGACCAGGGGCTCTACGTCCCGGTCCGGGGGGACGGCGGTGTCCTGCTGGTCCAGCGGTCCGGTGACGGTGTGCCCGCGCTGCCCGGCTTCACCGCCGAACGGGACTGCGCCGCCCACCTCCCGCACGCCGCCGGCACCGTCTACTGCGACGCGCTCCGGCTGCTGGAGCTGATCCGCGAGCACGGTGCGGCGCGCCTGGTGCTCTTCGGTCCCGACGGGGCGACCGTGCTGCTCCCGGTGGAGGCGCTGTTCGAGGCGATGGCCGGACGCGGCGTCAGGGGAGCGGGGCAGCGGCTCCGGCTGACCTGGTCCACCCACCCCCTCGCCGTGGCGCTGCGGGACGCGGCGGCCGCCCGTGTGCGCGACTTCCCCGAGATCCACTGCGTCTGGATCTCGCACGCCCGCTGGCTCGACACCGGCTCCGAGCACCTGCTGGTGCACCTGGCGGTGGACGCCGACCCGCCCGGCAACACCGGCCACCCCTTGATGCAGGCACTGCTCACCGAGGAGCTGGTGATCGGCGACGGCGACCCGATGGTCTCCGCGCTGGCCCTCAACCGCACCACCCACGCGGACCAGATCGCCGAGCTGGAGCGGATGGGCCTGGACACCGTGCGGGTGGACCACGCCACCGGCCGGGTCGAGGTGGTCTCGCGCGCGTACGACACCGCACCACCGCCGGCGCCTCCGGAGGACCGGCCGCCGAAGCGGTGGTGGCGGCGGGGGCGGGAGTAGGCTGCGGACGTCCGGTTCGGGCTGATGCACGGTCAGGAGACCTTCATGCCGCAGGAGTTCGCGGAGCTGTCCGCCCTGGAGCTTTCCACCCCCGAGCTGGCCGACGCCGCCGTGCGGCTCGGCCTGCCGGTGCGGGTGGCGCCGCCCGGGATCGCGGCGGTGGCCCCCGGGCAGCGGGTGCTGGGGCGGGCGTTGCCGGTGCGGCACTACGGGAGCGTGGACGTCTTCCTGGAGGCGTACGGAACGGCCGGCCCGGGCCAGGTGCTGGTGATCGACAACGGCGGCCGGACGGACGAGGCCTGCGCGGGCGACCTCGCGGTGCTGGAGGCCGCCGCGGCCGGGATCGCGGGCGTGGTGATCTGGGGCCTGCACCGGGACACCCCGCAGCTGGAGGAGATCGGCCTGCCGGTGTTCAGCTACGGCAGCAACCCGCTCGGCCCGCTCCGGGTGGACCCGCGCGAACCCGAGGCCCTCGCCTCCGCCCGCTTCGGCCCCCACCTGGTCACGGCGGAGGACCTGGTGGTCGCCGACCGGGACGGTGTGCTCTTCCTCCCCGCCTCCCACGCCCGGGAGTTGGCCGAGACCGCCGCCGCGATCCACGCCACCGAGCGGGCCCAGGCCGACCGCATCCGGGCCGGTGACACGCTGCGCCGCCAGACCTCCTTCGAGGACTACCTGGCCCGCCGCGCCGCCGATCCCGCGTACACCTTCCGCGAGCACCTGCGCCTGGTCGGCGGCGCGATCGAGGTCTGACGGCCCGTCGGGTTCTCACGGTGCCGCGTCGGGCCGCGGGAGCCGGTCGCGCGCCTGCGCGATGGCGGCCCTGACGTCGGGGAACGGCCGGTCCGCCGAGGTCAGGCTGCGGCGGAGCTCGACCGCCAGTTCCTCGTAGGCCTGGCGAGCCGCGGATCTGGGGGCGAAGTCGTGCAGCGGTTGGCCCGCCACGGTGCTCCGGGGGATCTGCGGGGTGTACGGGATGACGGTGTGGAGCAGGCAGTCGCCGAAGAGGTGGGCGAAGGCGTCCAGCACGTCGGACTCGTGCGCACCGCCCAGGTACCGGGTCACGAGGACCCCCTCGAACCGCAGGCGCGGATTGAAGCCGGACCGCATGCGCTCGAAGGTGTCGGCGAGCAGGAGCAGGGAGTGGAGGCCGGTGAAGTCGCAGCGGACCGGGCTGACGACGGTGTCCGAAGCGGTCAGCGCGTTGATGGTCAGCATCTCGAGACCGGGCGGGCAGTCGATGACGACGTAGTCGTGGTCGAAGAGCAGCGGTTGCAGCGCCTGGGCGAGTACCGACTGCCGTTCGACGTCTGCGACGAGCTGGGTGTTGGCCGACCTGATGCCGGAGTTCGACGGCAGCAGGGCGAGTTCGTCGTGGACCGTCAGGACGACGTCCTCAGCTTCGGTGCTGCGGAGCATCATCAGCTCGTAGAGGGTCAGGTCGAGCTCGCCGGGATCGATGCCCAGTGCGACCGAGGCGTCGCCACCCGCGAGGTCGACCAGGAGCGTCCGGTGGCCCTGACGGGCCAGGGTGGCCGCCAGGTTCACCGCACTGGTCGTCTTGCCGCCGCCCTCGGACGTGCCGCTGTACATGGAGATGACGGTTGCGCGGGTGATCGGCCGGGCGGTTCCCCCGGTTCCCCGGGCCGGGCGCGGGCGCCCGGGCGCGACGAGATCCGCGGTGCCGACCGGCCGAGGAGCCGTCAGGGCGCCGTCGGTGGCGGTCGGTCCGTCGTCGTCCGCCACGGTGCGCGGCAGACCGCGGTGGAGGGCGATCAGTCTCCGCACGGTGTCGAGGTCGGTACCCCTGTGCCCCCGGTCGGGAACTCCCAGCGTGTGCCGTGCGGCCTCGCCGCTCGTGAAGCCTGCCGACGGGTTGTCCGGGTTGTCCGGGACAACCGGTCGGAGCCCCGGGGCACCCGGGGGGTCGGCGGCCCCGGCCCCCGGGACACCCGGGTCGTCCTCGTCCTCGTCCTGTAGCTGGTCGCTGATCCGCCGGAGGGTCAGGTCGTCCGCGTCGTTCACCGCGACCGCCCGGGCGAGCGCCTGATCGATGTCGTCACCGACCGTGTCCCCCGCCGGGGCCGGCACCGGTTGCTCCTGTTCGCCCGCCCCGGCGGGGCGCTCCCGACCCGGCGCGCCGCCGGCGCGCAGCCGGTCCAGTTCCTCGGTCAGCATCCGGACCTGCGCCTGGACCCGTTCGGCGAGTTCCTCGGCCCGCCGCTGCTTCTGCTCGGCCCGGGCGAGTTCCTCTTGCGCGCGCTGCTCCTGGTCCAATGCCCGCGCGAGCTGCCGCTGCGCCTGCTCGAGCTCCCCGGGTTCCGCGGTCCGCTCGCGCAGCCGGTCCCGTTCGGCGGAGAGGCTTCCCACGCGCCGCTCCAGGGTCTGCAGCATGTTCAGCAGCACCATCACCAGGTGCGCTGAGTTGTTGGCCGCTTGGACCAGCTCGGCCTGCTGCTCCAGGGAGCGCGTCAACCGGTCGTAGGTCTCGACCTGTTGAGCCCGTAACCGGGCCAGCTCGGCGGCCGGGTTGTGCGGCGGTGCCGAGGAGTCGGGGGCGGGGTGCAGCGCGGCATGCAGCAGCCGCACGGCCTCGGCCAGGCAGCGCTCACGCCGCCTCGGTTCGGGGACGGTGGCCCGCACCAGGGCGGTGACGAAGTCCTGATGGGGAATCCGGCCTGCCAGGTACAGGCCGGCCTGGGTCCGGGAGACATGGATCCGCTCCGCCACGACGGTCATCGTGAGTCCGCTCGCGTCCACCTGCCGGCGCAGGAATTCGGCCAGGGCCTGCGCTTCGGCACTCTCGGCCCGGATGGGCCCCCAGGGTCTGCCGCCCCGGCCTGCCATCGCTCCCCGCATCCCCCGGATCACCGGCGTTGTCCTGGCCGTCCCGGGAGAACCCCGGCTTTGTCCGGACCTTACCTGCGGGGATCAGCCGGAGGGGCGCGGACAAGCGAACTCGGGGGCATCGTCGCCTCATCGCCCCTTCCGGCCGGACCGTGGCCGGGGCCGACCCGAGGAGAAGCCCATGTCCGTCCCCGTCCCCCTCCACCTGTTCGGCGCCAGGTCGGTGCAGAGGGTCCTGCTCGTCGCCCTGTTCGTTCCGGCGCTGTCGGTGGTCGCGGTCGCGGCCGTCCCCGCCCTGGTGTTCCTGCCGTTCGTCCCCGGTGGGACCGACCGGGTGGTCAGGCTGTTGCGGGCCCACACCGCCCATGCGCGCGCACTCCTGTCGGGTAGTCGGTGCACCTGCGGGGGAGATCGGCCGCCGCGAGCGGGGCGGTGACCAACTGCCCTCCCGCGCTAGGGGGTTCAGGCCGGTGAGGTCCCGGGCGGCTCGTGCGGGACGTCGGCCCAGACGGTCTTGCCGGGCGGGGTGGGGCGGTGGCCCCAGGCGCGGCTGAGGTGGCGGACGACCAGCAGGCCGTGGCCGCCGGGGCGCTGGGCCGGGGTGTGCGGGCTGCCGTCCGTCACCTCGACCCGGACGGCGGCCGCGCCCGGGTCGGCGCGGTCGAGTTCGGTCAGCACCAGGCGGTGCGGGCCGCCGCCGTGCAGGACCGCGTTGGCGACCAACTCGCTCGCCACCAGGGCGACGTCGCCGCGCTCGGCCCGCTGGACCAGCCAGTCGGCCAGGGTCGCCAGGACCACGTGCCGGGCTGCCGTGACCGGGGCGGGCAGCCCCGCCAGGTCGACCCGTCGCACCCGCGCCGACGGCGGGGGTGCGGTCCGTGATGCCGTCACCGGTCGCCTCCCTGTTCTCGTCCGGCTGCGTACGGTGGGTCAGGACGGGTCCGCGACCAGGGCGGCGCGCAGTTCGCCGAGCACCCGGGCGAGCAGCCGCGAGACGTGCATCTGCGAGACGCCGAGCCGCTCGCCGATCTGGGACTGGGTGAGCTCCTCGCTGAAGCGCATCGCGAGCAGCAGGCGGTCCCGCTCCGGGAGTGCGGCGATGGTGGGCTTCAACGCCTGGACGGCGTCGACCCGTTCGAAGCGCGGGTCCTCCGCGCCGAGCAGCGCCTCCAGGGAGGGCCCCTCACCGGCGTCGGCGTCGTCCAGCCGGGCCTCCAGCGAGTTGGCCGTCCGGGCCTCGGCCGCGCCGATGCCCTCCAGCACCTCCTCCTCGGAGAGGCCGAGGTGCTCGGCGAGTTCGGGCACGGTGGGGCTGCGGTCCAGCCGTTGCTCCAGCTCGTCGCTGCCTCGGACCACGGCCAGCCGGGCCTCCTGGAGGCGCCGCGGGACGTGCACCGCCCAGGTGCTGTCCCGGAAGAAGCGCTTGACCTCGCCCACGATGGTCGGGACGGCGAAGGTGGTGAACTCCAGCCCGCGCTCGGGCTCGAAGCGGTCGATCGCCTTGATCAGGCCGACCGTCCCGGCCTGCACGATGTCCTCCAGCGGCTCCCGGCTGCCGGAGAAGCGCCGGACCGCGAAGCGCACCAGCGAGACGTTCAGCTCGATCAGCGTGGCGCGCACGTAGGAGTACTCGGGCGTGCCCTCCTCCAGTTCGCGCAGCCGGGCGAAGAGCACGCGGGACAGGTGACGGGCGTCCGGTGCGGCCACCTCGCGGGGGCGGTCGAGCTCGGGCCCGTCCTGCAGTTCGGGCAGGCCGGCCAGGGCGGTCCGGCGCAGCCCCGACGGGGCGGGCGGGACGGGGGCGGTGTCCGCCAGGGCGGTGGTGATGGTCGCCATGTCGTTCCTCTCCTCGGGCTTCCGCGATGGGAGCGCGGTTACCCGGGGTGCTCCGCGCCATGTCCGCCCACACGCGATCGCCACAGGGTCGGCACGGAACGCACGGATTCCGGTTGTCGGTCTTCACGGGTCAAGTGGCCTGCGCCACAAGGGCGGTGAGTGTACGGACGGTGGGTTTCGCGCGGGGCAACGGGGTGAGACGCAGGCCGGGCCGTACCAACGGAACGAGCGAAGGAGCCCCCCATGACCATCGTCTCGCGCCTGCCCGGCGCCTTCGAGCACGAGTGGGACTGGCAGCTGCGCGCCGCCTGCCGCACCGTCAGCACCGACCTCTTCTTCACCCCGCTCGGCGAGCGCGGGCCCGAACGGGAGGCCCGTGAGGCGAGCGCCAAGGAGGTCTGCGCACGGTGTCCCGTGCGGGAGGCCTGCCTGCGCCACGCCCTGCTCGCCCACGAGACCTACGGGGTCTGGGGCGGGCAGACCGAGGACGAGCGGGAGCGGGTGTTCCGTGCCTCGCGGCGCCGCCGCCGCACGGCGGCCTGACGGTCTCCGGCCCGGCGGGCGCTGCTCCGACGAGCTCCGGCCCGGCGGGTGGCGCCGCTTCCGTCGGTTCCGCGGTCTCGCCGTACCCGTTGCTCCGGCCGTTCCCACCTGAGGAGTTCACACGTGCAGATCTGGACCGTCCTGCGGCCCGCCGTGGCGGTGGCCGCCGTCCTGGTGGTGCTGGTGGTGGTCGACCGGGTGGTGCGCCGCGCCCTGCGGCGGCTGACCGCCGCCCACCCCGAGGCCGTGGCCTGGCCGGTGCTGCGGCGCTGCCGGGTGCCGTTCCTGGCCGCCGCCGGAGCGGCGCTGCTGCTGGCCGGCGGGTGGGTGGCCCTCCCCGCCGCAGGGGTGGTGCGGCACGGGCTGCTGATCGCCCTGCTGGTGAGCTGCGGCTGGCTGGCCGCCCGGATGGTGGCCCTGCTGCTGGTCACCGGGCTGAGCAGGTACGCGAGCGGGCGGCCGGACCGCGATCCGGCGCGGGTGCGGCGGGTGCGGACCCAGGCGAGCCTGCTCGGCCGGGTCTGCGGGGCGGCCATCGCGCTGCTCACGCTGGCCGGGGTGCTGATGACCTTCCCGGCCGTCCGCACCGTCGGCACCAGCCTGCTCGCCTCGGCCGGACTGGTCGGACTGGTGCTCGGGGTGGCCGCCCAGAGCACCCTCGGCAACCTCTTCGCCGGGCTCCAACTCGCCTTCAGCGACATGGTCGGCATCGACGACGTGGTGGTGGTCGACGGTGAGTGGGGCACGATCGAGGAGATCACCCTCACCTACGTCGCCGTCGCCACCTGGGACCAGCGACGGATCGTCATGCCCGTCTCGCACTTCGTCGGCAGGCCCTTCGAGAACTGGTCCCGCCGCGGCCCCGGCATCACCGGTACCGCCGTCCTGCACCTCGACCACAGCACCCCGGTCGGCGAGCTGCGCGCCGAGTTCGAGCGCCGGATCGCCGAGCACCCCCTGTGGGACGGCGCCGGCCGCGCGCTCCAGGTCGTCGACACCACGCCCAGCACCATTGTGGTCCGCGCGCTGATGACCGCCCGCAACGCCGATGACGCCTTCGAACTCCGCTGCTGGGCACGGGAGGAGCTGATCCGTCACCTCCGCCACCACCACCCCGCCGCGCTGCCCCGGGTGGCCTTCGCCGAGGCTCCGATGACGGGGGCCGGGACGGCTGGGAGCACGATGACGGGGACCACGGTCGAGGGACAGGGCGCGGGGCAGGGCGCGGGGCAGGGCGAGGACCGGGGCGAGGGCCGGGGCGAGGACCGGGGCCGGGGTCAGTCCGAGGGGTCGAACCGGGCGACGTAGCGGCGCTGCCACGGGGTCTCGACGGCGTGCGGCGAGTAGTGCTCGCGGACGTAGGCGACCGCGCGGTCCGCGGGGACCCCGTCCAGGACGGCGAGGCAGGCCAGGGCGGTGCCGGTACGGCCGCGGCCGCCGGCGCAGGCGAACTCGACCCGCTCGGCGGAGCAGCGGCGCCACGCCTCCCGGAGCGCCTCGGTGGTGGCCGCCGGGTCGGCCGGGAGGCGGAAGTCGGGCCAGCGGAGCCAGCGGAACTCCCAGGGGACGGGCGGAGGTTGACGGCCCAGCAGGTAGAGGGCGAACTCCGGCTCCGGGCCGGGCGGTTGCGGGTGGCTCAGGCCGCGGCCGCGGACCAGCCGCCCGGAGGGCAGACGGAGGATCCCGGCCGCGGTCGGGTCCCAGGTGGTGGGGGTCATCGGGCGCTCCCGAAGGCGAGGCCGTCCAGCAGCGGGACGACGGTGGACGAATCGATCTCGACGGCCACCTCGACGTCCTGCGGCCAGCCGCCGTCGGCCAGTTCGCGGCCCGAGGCGCAGGCCCGGACGGTGGCGGCCGGGTCGGGCGTCCCGGTGGCGGAGGCGGCGGCGAGCGCGGCCTCGGGGGAGAGCGCGGCCTCGGGGGAGAGCGACGCCGTCCCCGCGAGGGCGGCGATCACCGCACCGGCGCCGAGCAGGTCCTCGACGGCGGGGCGGAGCGAACCGTCCGGCCAGCGCTCGCCGGCCGCGACCACGGCGAGGGGCCGCTCCGGCGTGCCGAGGCCCTCCCGGTGCAGGTGACGGGCGACGGCGGTGGCATTGCGCAGGCAGGCGGCGTACACCGGCAGGCCCCGGGCGGCGGCCGCGATCGCCGACCCGTTCGGGGACGGCAGCACCAGGCGCGGGGTGAACGGCGCCGTGCGCAGCGCTGCGGGGGAGAGCGACCAGGGCGCCCGGGGCGAGGCCTCCCGCCGCCCGACCGCCAGCTCCGCCGCCTGCCCGGCCGCGAACTCCCGTGCGGTGCCGTCCCGCCAGGGGTACGGATACACCCGCGTCCCGCGCTCCACCGCCACGCTCACCGCCGTGGTGAACGACAGCACGTCGACCACCACCAGCGCGGCCGCCCCGGCCCGCACCAGCCGCGCCGCGCCGACCGGCCCCCACTCGAACCGCACCCCGTACCCGGCCTGGGCACTCCACGTCTCCTCGTCCATGACGGGGCATCATCCCACCCTGTCGGCACCCGCATCCGGAATTCCGTTGATCATGCGGGGAGTGCGGAGCAGAGTGCGCGTCATGACGAGCGGGTGGGTGGCGGAACTGGCGCTGGGCGGGGTGGTGCTGCTCGGTTCGACGGTGCAGCGGATGGCCGGGATGGGGCTCGCACTGGTCGCCGTACCGGTACTGGCCCTGCTGATCGGCCCGGGAGAGGGAGTCGCCCTGGCCAACTGCGCGTCCGGGGTGATCAGCCTGCTCGGGCTGGCGGGCAACTGGCGGGAGGTCAGGCCGAGGGCCATGGTCCCGCTGGTCCTGGCGGCCGGCTGCACCGTCCCGGCGGGCGTCTGGGTCGCCGAACGCCTGCCGGGCCCCGTCCTGCTGGTCGGCATCGGACTGGTGGTGACGCTCGCCGTGGTGGTGGTGCTGGCCGGTGCGCGGGCCGCCGCCCTGCGCGGCACCGGCGGGGCGGTGGTCGCCGGCGCGGCCAGCGGCTTCATGAACTCCTCGGCGGGCGTGGGCGGCCCGGCCCTCTCCCTCTACGCCGTCAACGCCGGCTGGACCGTCCGCGAGTTCCTCCCCAACGCCCTCTTCTACGGCTTCGTCGTCAACGTCTTCTCCGTCACCGCCAAGGGCCTGCCCCACCTCTCCCGCACCGGATGGTCCTCGGCGGCGGTCGGCATCGCGGCCGGCGCGGTGATCGGCGCGGCCCTGGCCGGCCGAGTCCCGGAGCACTGGGCCCGGCGGGTGGTCCTGGGCATCGCCCTGGCGGGCGGGCTCAGCACCCTGACGAAGGGGGCCGTCGGCCTCTGACACCCCGGTGTCGGCTCAAGCCCACCGCCCGCGGGTGCCCCTGGTGAGCGAGCACCTCGACGACTCCGGCCACGGCGGCCTCCACCGTCTCGTGCTCCCAGATCCGCAGGGGGATCCAGCCCAGCCGAACGAGACGCGAGTCGGTGTCCTCGTCGCGGCGGACGTTGTGCTGGAGCTTGTCCCACCACCACTCGGCGTTGTGCTTGGGAGCATGCAGGTGCTGGGGGCAGGCGTGCCAGAAGCAACCCTGCACGAACACTGCGGTGCGCCAGCGGACGAACGTGAGGTCCGAACGGCGGCGGCGCATGGTCGGCAGGGGGAGGTTCACCCGGTACCGGAACCCGAGTGAGTGGAGCGCGCGGCGCAGGGCCAGTTCGGGCCGGGTGTCCACGCTCCGCTGGGCGAGCATCACGAGGCGTGCGTTGGCGTCCCGGGGGTGCGGTGCACTCTCACTGCTCGTTCTGGACGTCACCTGGTGACAACCGTGGGTCCGGTGCCGAGGTCACTCCCGCTTCCGGTCCGGGTACCCGTCCGAGGGTCAGGCGGAGCCGCGGAGGATCAGGCGGGTGGGGGTGATGACGGAGGTGGGGGTGAGGGGTTGGGAGGGGGTGTTGAGGCGGCGCAGGAGGAGGCGGGCCATCAGGCGGCCCATTTCCTCGATGTCCTGGCGGATGGTGGTGAGCGGGGGTTCGGTCCAGGCGGCGATGGATTCGACGTCGTCGAAGCCGACCACGGCGACGTCGTCGGGGACGGTGCGGCCGTGGGTGCGCAGGACGTGGAGGGCGCCGGAGGCCATCTGGTCGGAGGCGGCGAAGACGGCGTCGAGGTCGGGGCGGCGCTCGAGGAGTTCGGCCATCGCGCGGCGGCCGCCCTCGGGGGTGAAGTCGCCGACGGCGATCAGGGCGGGGTCGCCGTCGGGGAGGAGGTCGCGGTAGCCGTCGAGGCGGTCCATGGAGGAGGTCTGGTCGAGCGGGCCGGTGATGGTGGCGATCCTGGTGCGGCCGAGGGAGCGCAGGTGCTGGACGGCGGTGCGGGCACCGCCGCGGTTGTCGCTGTCGACGTAGACCAGTTCGCGGTCGGACTCGGCGCCGGGCCAGCCGGGGCGGCCGCCGATCACGGTGGGCAGTCCGACCCGGCGGGCCATCTCCGGGAGCGGGTCGCTCTGGTGGAGGGAGAACAGCAGGGCGCCGTCCACGTGGCCGCCGGCCAGGTAGCGGCCGACCCGCTGGTAGTCCTGCTGGTCCTCGATGAAGAGGAGCACCATCTGGTTGTCGGCGGCGGAGAGTTCGCGGCTGATGCCGCGCAGGTGCTGGGCGAAGAAGGGGTCGGAGAAGAGGCGGCTCTCCGGTTCGGCCACCACGACGGCCACGGCCTGGTTGCGGCGGGTGACGAGGGTGCGGGCGGCCAGGTTGGGCACGTAGCCGAGCTCCTCGACGGCCTTCTGGACCTTCTCCCGCAGGGGCTCCCGGACTCCGGTACCGCCGTTGATCACCCGGGAGGCGGTCGCGCGGGAGACGCCGGCCCGCTCCGCGACGGACTCCAGGGTGGGGCGGGGGAGCGGGGCGGCCGACTCGGCCTCGGGCTGCGGCTGGGCCACCTCGGTACTCCTCGGGAGGGCTGTGGGCAGGGACGTGGGGGATGTGCCGGTACAGAGCTTACTCGTATCGGGCCGGGTATGAGAGCGCTCTCAAGGGGCGATCCTCCCGGGGTGCGCCGCAGGCGACGGTGGCGTCCGATTTCCGCCAGTCGCACCCTCCGGGGTGGCGCAGACTGGAGGACGTGACCGAGACCCTGACCGACGACACCCGCTACCGGGCGGTGGACAGCCGGGACGCCCGCTTCGACGGGGTGTTCTTCACCGCCGTCAGCAGCACCGGCATCTACTGCCGTCCGAGCTGCCCCGCCGTCACGCCCAAGCGCGCCAACTGCACCTTCTACCCGACCGCGGCCGCCGCCCAGGGCGCCGGCTTCCGGGCCTGCCGCCGCTGCCGTCCGGACTCGGTGCCCGGCTCGCCGGAGTGGAACCACCGGGCCGACCTGGTCGGCCGGGCCATGCGGCTGATCGGCGACGGTGTGGTGGACCGGGAGGGGGTCTCCGGTCTGGCCGACCGACTCGGCTACAGCGCACGGCAGTTGCAGCGGCAGCTGAGCGCGGAGCTGGGCGCCGGCCCGATCGCGCTGGCCCGGGCGCAGCGCGCGCAGACCGCCCGGCTGCTGCTCCAGACCACGCAGCTGCCGGTCACCGAGATCGCGTTCGCGGCCGGGTTCTCCTCGGTCCGTCAGTTCAACGACACCGTGCGCGAGGTCTACGACCGCACCCCGAGCGGCCTGCGCACGGAGGCCAACGGCCACCGCCCGGGCGCCGTGACCGCCGGGCAGATCGGGCTCCGCCTCGCCTACCGGGGCTCGCTGGACAGCGACCACCTGCTGGACTTCCTCGCCCTGCGCGCCGTCCCCGGCGTGGAGGAGGTCGTGGCCGACCCCGCGTCAGGGGTGCGGACCTACCGGCGCACGCTCGCCCTTCCCTACGGCCACGCCGTCGCGGAGGTGGACGGCCTGGGCCCCGGCGAGCGGGCGGACCGCGGTTGGCTGGACTGCCGGCTCCAGCTCACCGACCTGCGCGACCTCACCACCGCCGTGCACCGGCTGCGCGCGCTCTTCGACCTGGACGCCGACCCGGACGCGGTGGACGGACAGCTCGGGGCCGACCCGGTGCTCGGTGCACTGGTCCGCTCCCGCCCCGGGGTGCGCTCCCCGGGGCACGTCGACCCGCACGAGCTGGCCGTGCGCGCCGTCCTCGGCCAGCAGGTCACGGTGGCCGCCGCCCGGACGCTGGCCGGGCGGCTGGCCGAGAAGTACGGCGCGGCGCTGGCCGAGCCCAACGGCGGGCTGCGGCTGCTCTTCCCAACGGCGGGCGCACTGGCCGGGGCGGCCCCCGAGGACCTGGCCATGCCGGACGCGCGCAAGCGCGCGCTGCGCGGGCTCTGCGCGGCCCTGGCGGACGGCACGGTGCGCCTCGACGGCGGCGTCGACCGGGAGGCGGCCGCCGCCGAACTCCTCGCCCTGCCCGGCATCGGGCCCTGGACGGTCGGCTACCTGCGGATGCGGGCGCTGGCCGATCCGGACGTCTTCCTGCCCAGCGACATCGGCGTCAAGCACGGCCTGCTCCGGCTCGGGCACGCCGGTGACCCGAAGTCGGCGGCGGTCGCGGGCGCGGCCTGGGCGCCTTGGCGCTCGTACGCGGTGCACCGGCTGTGGGCCTCGCTCACGCCGCCGGTCGGGGAGAATCCTCCGAAGGGCAAGCGGGGGACTGCGATTGACGGTGCGTCAGGAAGTGGGACGGCGGCATGACGGCGACGGTGTACACCACGATGGAGAGCCCGCTCGGGCGCCTGCTGCTCAGCGGGGTGCCGGACGGCTCCGGCGGGGTCGCGCTGCGCTCCGTCACCGCGCCGGGCCAGAAGGGCGCCCCGGAGGGGCCGGCCGACGGGTGGGTGGCCGACGACGCGGCCTTCGCCGAGGTGGTCGCGCAGCTCGACGCGTACTTCGCGGGGGACCGGACCGACTTCTCGCTGACGCTCGACCCCGAGGGCAGTGACTTCCGCCGGGCGATCTGGGCCGCCCTGGCCGAGATCCCGTACGGCGAGACGGTCACCTACGGCGAACTCGGCGCGATGGCCGGCCAGCCCCCGGCCGCCGTCCGCGCGGTGGGCGGCGCGGTCGGGGCCAACCCGCTGCTGGTGATCCTCCCCTGCCACCGCGTGCTCGGCGCGAACGGCGCCATGACCGGCTTCGCGGCGGGCGTGGACCGCAAGCGCCAGCTGCTCGCACTGGAGCGGCCCGCTCTGTTCTGAGCCCTGGGGGGGTCAGGGCGCCTCCCAGTAGAAGCGCCCTTCGAGGTGGTCCGGGCTCAGGAAGACGTAGCCGTGCCCGCCACCGAAGTTGAGGAAGTAGGGGTCCTCCCCGGCTCCGCCGCAGTCGCCGAGCTGGAGGAGGAACTCCCAGGGGGAGTCCAGGCCGGGACGGCCGTGGCTGAGGTACGCGGTGCCGCCCAGGTACGTGCCCAGCTCGTACCCGTCGAGGCCGGGCGGCGCCGGTGTCAGGTCGAGGTGGCCTTCGACGGGTACTTCGCGATCGTCAGGGCCCCAGCGCCAGAGCGTCCGGCCCCGGGTGCCGGTCGGGCCCGGGACGGCGAAGTGCGGGACGCGGCCGCCGGGTTGGACCAGGACGACCGCGTCGCCGTCCTCCGGGCCGAGGCCACCCATGATCATGTCCTCCTCCTCCACGAAGAGGTACGCGAGGCGCAGCTCGTCCCCGGGGATCGGGAACTGTCCGACGAACACCAGCGGTTCGCCCGTGCGGGGGTCGAGCGGCCACGCCGGTTCGGCGAGCCAGACCGGGGCGCCGCCGAGCTTGGCGACCGGTTCGGTGATGGGGTGCTCAGCGGGCCGGAACGTCAGTCGGAGGCGGGGGAGGAAGGCGGCACCGTACGGTCCGTCGGCCTGCCCGGTGGGGCGCGCGATCATGGCGGCACCCTACGGGGGAGCAGTGACGGTGGGCCGGGTGGATAGCCCGTCAGGGCGCGCGATCGTCCACCGTGGTGAGGGCGCGGGCGAGGAGTTCCAGGCCGGGGAGGGCGTTCATGACGGCTTCGCGGTCGGTCTCGCCGAGGCTCTCCAGGGCGGAGGCCAGGCGGCGTTCGTGGGCGAGCTGCCAGTCGCGCAGTTGGTGGCGGCCGGCTTCGGTGAGGGCGATGCGGGCGGTGCGGCGGTCGCCGGGGTCGGGCTGGCGGTCGACGAAGCCGGCGTCGAGGAGTTTGCCGACCAGGCCGCTGACGGTGTTGGGGGCGAGGCGCTGACGGGCCGCCAGTTCGCCGACCCGGAGCGGGGCGGCGGCCAGGGTCTGGAGGAGCTCGACCTGCGCCATCGGCAGGGACTCCCACGGGTAGTCGGTGCGGATGCTGCTGCGCAGCGCCCGCCGCAGCCGGGTGATCACGTCCGTCAGCCGTTGGGCCCGCTCCAGTGTGGTGCCCTCGGCCTCGGGGTGGGCGGGGGCGGGGGCGGGCGGCGCGGGGTCGGGCTGTACGGACATGGGCGACAGCGTAGCTCGCGGTGTGCGGGGGGATCCGGTCACGTTCCGCTGGTTGGACGGGTAGCTCTGTGGACCGAATGGATCGGTGACAGATACATTTGTCATATGACCACTGTGCGAGAGCTGACCGGACGCCTGCTGGTCGAGCGCCCCCGGCCGAGGCTGATCGCCTCCCGGCCGTACGCGCACTGGCTGGCCGTCGGCGCGGTCTGCCTGGGGGCCTTCCTCGGTCAGCTCACCGCGAGCGTCACCGCACTGCTCTTCCCGGCCCTGGAGTCCGCCTTCGACGCGGGCTTCGCGGCCGTCGCCTGGGTCTCGCTGGCGTACCTGCTGGTGCTGGTGGCGCTGCTCGCCCCGGTCGGGCGGCTGTCCGACCTGATCGGGCGCAAGACCGTCTATCTGGGCGGCTTCGCGGTCTTCGCGCTCGCAAGCCTCGGGGCCGGCGCGGCCGGGAGCCTCGGGGTGCTGGTGGCCTGCCGGGCGGTGCAGGCGGTCGGCGGGGCGATGATGCAGGCCAACAGCGTCGCGCTGGTCGCCCGGGGCGTGCCCGAGCGGGCCATGCGGACGGCGCTCGGCGTCCAGGCGGCGGCCCAGGCACTGGGCCTCGCGCTGGGCCCGACCCTCGGCGGCCTGCTGGTCCAACACGCGTCCTGGCGCTGGGCGTTCTGGGTCAACGTGCCCGTCGGGCTGGTCGGTCTGGTGGCCGGCTGGTTCCTGCTGCCCCGTACCCACCCGGACCGCTGCTCGCGCCGACCCCCGCGCCCTGAAGGGAAGTTCGACCTGGCCGGGCTCCTCCTGCTGGCCGGGGCCACCACCTCCGCCCTGCTCGGGCTCTCCGCCGCCTCCGGACTCCCGCTCCCCGCCTGGGCGGTGGCCGTCCTGCTGCTGCTCGCCACCGTACTGGCGCTCGCCCTGACCCGTCAGGAGCGCCGGGCGGACCGCCCGCTGATCCCGCCCGGTCTGGTCAACACCCCCGGCATCCGCACCGGCCTGCTGATCGCCCTGGTCGGCTACCTGCTGCTGTTCTGCCCCCTGGTGCTCGGCCCGGTGGTGCTCGCGGGTGCCGGGGTACCGGTGGCGGCCGCGGGGCTGGTGATCACCGCGCTGCCGGCGGCGTTCGCGGTGGCGGCCACCGTCGGCGGCGCGCTGTTGCCCACGCGCTGGACGGACGGCGCCCGCTGCCGCCTCGGGGCGCTGCTGGCGGCGCTCGGACTGGCCGGGGCCGCCGCGCTGCCCGCCGCCCCGGTGGCGATGGCGGTGCCGCTGGCGGTCGCCGGGTACGGGCTCGGGCTGCTGCTGCCGGCCAACAACGCGCAGGTGATGCGGGCCATCCCGCCCGCCAGTTCGGCGGTCGGCGGCGGGCTGGTCAACATGGTGCGCAGCCTCGGTACGGCGCTCGGCACCGCGCTGCCGGTGCTCGGCCTCCACCTGGCCGGGCCCGCCGCCGGGGGCCGGGCGGTCTTCGCACTGCTGGTCCTGGTCGCCCTGGCGGCCGCCCTGGCCGCGGGGCGGGTCCGGACCCCGACGCGCGGCCCGGCCGATCGGCCCGCCCTGCCGCGGCAGTCGGCCGGGGCCCGGCAGGGCTGACGGAGCGTCGGGAGACGCCGACGGGGCGCGGCGCGGACGGCGTACCGTCCGTGCCGCGCCCCGTGGGGCCGGTGCCCGCCGCCGCTCCGGTCAGGAGAGCGGCTTGGCGCCGCGCTTGTCCAGCATCGAGGTCATCAGGTCGATCTCGGCGGTCTGCCCGTTCACCATGGTCTGGGCGAGCCGCTTCTCCACCGCGTCGGAGCCGGTGTCCAGGTAGCCCTGGGCCATCCCGACCCCGCCCTTGTGGTGCTCGATCATCAGCTGGAGGTAGAGCACCTCGGCGTCCCGGCCGCTGAGCGAACGCAGCTTGTCCAGGTCGGTGTTGGTGGCCATCCCCGGCATCAGCGCGCCGTCGTGGGCGGTGAACCCGTGGTCCATCTTCATCCAGGCCATGGGGGCGGCACCGGAGTGCTGGGTGAGCCCCCACTGGTCCAGCCAGCCGGTCATCATGCCGCGCTGGTTGGCCTGGGTGTTGATGATGTCGAAGGCCAGGGTCCGGACGTCGGGGTCCTGGGTCCGGTCCCGGACGATGAACGACATGTCCACGGCCTGCTGGTGGTGGGTCGACATGTCCCGCGCGAAGCCGGCGTCCGCCGACTCCTGCGCGGGCGCCGCGGCGGCCGGCCCGCCGGAGCTGCTGCTGACCAGTGCGGGCACGCCGAGCCCGAGGGCCACGGCGGCGGCCAGCGCGGCCGGCCACCAGACCCGTCGGCGGCCGCCCCGCGCCTGCGCGGAGGGCTCCTGACCCTCCGTCACGACGCTCTCGTCCCGGACGGCTCCGTCCTCGACGGTCACGGTCACATCACCGCCGCGCTGCAGGAGGCACCGGGCTCCTGGGTCTGCGGGCCGTTCACGTACTTGGTGAAGAAGGTGCCGACCCGGGGGTCGGAGGCGCTGTCCACCGTGAGCTGGGTGCCCCAGGCGGTCAGGGTGATGGTGCCCTTCTCGTCCGGGTAGGGGCTGATGAAGGAGTACGGGGTGGACTTCACCTTGGTGGAGAGCGTGGTGATGTCCTCGGCCGAGGCCTTCGAGCTGTACGTCACCCAGACCGCGCCGTGCTCCAGGGCGTGCACGGCCTTCTCGTTCTCGACCGGCTTGTCGTAGACGGTGCCCATGCAGTTGAGCCACTGCGGGTTGTGGTCGCCGCCGACCGGCGGGGTCTGCGGGTAGGTCACGGTGGTGGTGACGTGGTTGCGCGAGAGGTTGTCGAAGGTCTGGACGCCGTCGATCGGGGCCTTGGCGGCCGCGGTCTCCTTGTCCTTCTTCGCCTTGGCGTCGAGCGCGATCCACGCGCCGCCGCCGATCATGCCGCCGACCAGCACCACGCCGAGGCTGATCGCCACGATCTTGTTGCGGCGGTCGCGGCGCTGCTCCTCGGCGCGCAGCTCGGCGATCCGGGCACGCCGGTCGGCGGTGCTGCCCTTCACGTTGCCCTTGCCCTTGGCGGACTGCTGCTTGGTCGGCTGCTTGGAAGCGGAACCCATGGAAGTGTTTCCTTGTCCCCGCCGGGCGGTGTCCGGCCGGCGGTATGCGGATTGGCAGGGGAAGCGGAGCCGCCCGGTCCGGCCGGTCGGCCGGGGTGGTCCGGGCGGTGGGTTCCGCTCAGCTCAGCTGGACCTGGAGGACGTGCAGGTCGGGCGCGAGGTCGAGATCGCCCACCGGCACGGGCCGGGAGGGCGCGGGCAGCACCTGCGGCGGGACCAGCCGCGCCGCGACGGCCGGGACCGGCTGCGGCGGCGCGTTCGGCAGCTGGGCCTCCGGCCCGCAGTACGTGTGCCCGGAGCAGCCGCTGCCCGGGAACGGCCGCTCGCCGTCGACCGAGCACCAGACCAGCTCCGACGGGAGCCCGGCGGCGTCCGACCGGTGGTGCGCGGTGGGCTGCCCGTCCTGGTGGAACCGGAGCTGGACGTGGGCGCCCGGGAGCGCGGTCACGGTGGTCAGCGGGGCGGGCGCGGCGGCCGCCCGGGCCACCGCGTGGGCCGGGCCCGAGCACGGCAGGGCCAGCAGAAGACCGGCCAGCAGGAACGCCCAGAGCGCAGCGACGGGGTGGTGGCCCGCGCGGGCCCTCCCCGGCTGTGGTCTGGTGGCCCCTGGCGCGGTCATGCGCACATATTAATCAGCCGAACGGGTGAGGGTAGAGCCCCTTCGGGGGTCTGATCACCACCCCCCTCCCGGCTCGCCGCCGGGAATTCACCCAGCTGGCACCGTGCGAGGCCGCTGCCGCTCCGTCCGGAGGGTGCCGTTCCGGCCGCTGAGCCCATGGAGTGACCGGTTGTCGCCGAATGCCGGACAGCGTCGTTCTCCGTTCGGAAGAATGACGCCGAGTCCGGGAGCAGGCCCGCTCGGCAGACGGCCAGAGACGCACGAGGAGCAGCCGGATGAGCAACCAGGGCACACCGTTGCAGCGCGGCGACGGCTGGTGGCACGAGGTGTACACCGGTCCGGCGGCCACCCTGCCGGAGGCCCTGGCGGTGCCCGACGCGGCGGCCGAGGACGCGACGGTGGACGAGTGGTTCGACTCGGCGGCCGGAATGATCGGCGCCCAGCGGACGGCGGAGGCGGAGGCCGTCGAGGAGCCGGTCGAGCCCGTCGCGGCCGAGCCGACGGTGGACGAGTGGTTCGACTCGGCGCTCGGGATGATCGGGGCCCAGCGGGTGGCGGAGGCTCCGTCAGATGCGGCGGAGGCGCCGGCCGCCGAGGCCGAGCCGGAGCCGATCGTCGAACCCGGGCCGGCCGTCGAACCCGAGCCGGCCGTCGAGCCGGAACTGACCGTCGAGCCGGAGCCCGAGCGCGTGACGGTGGCTCAGGCGGTCGAGGCCGAGACCGTGGTGGCCGACCCCGAACCGGAGGCCGAGACCGAGGTCGAACCCGAAGCCGAGACCGTCCCGCCGTCCGCGTCCGCCGAGCTGTCCGTCCCGCCGATGACGCCGCCCGCGCGGCGGGCGTACGCGCAGCAGCCGGTGCCGCACGTGGGCGACCGCCCGCCGACGTACGGGCCGGAGCCGACCGCCGTCACCGCCGTGGAGCCGGACGAGCTGGCCCTGCTGACCCCCGACACGGTGGTGGACGGCGCGCAGTACGGCGGGGCGACCGTCCGGGCCGTCTCGGTGCGGGGGGATTCGGCCCGGTACCGCGGCGAGGGGCGGCGGGACGCGCTGCTGCTGACCCGGTTCGGGGAGGGGGAGGACGGGCTGCTGCTGGCGGTGGTCGGCACCACGCCCGAGCCCTCGCCGTTGGCGGCGGAGGCCTGCCGGCAGTTGGCGGCGGCGGTCGGCCGGAGCCGGGCGGAGCTCGCCGCGGACCTGCGCGCGGGCGCGCGGGACCGGCTGCGCTACGGGCTCCAGCGCCTGGCTACCGGCGCGTTCGCCCCGCTGCGCGCCCCGGGTACGCCTTCTGACGCTCCGCAGGAAGCCGCGCTGCACTGCCTGATGATCTCGCTCGACCCGACCGCCACCCACCGGGCGGCGTTCGGCCTCGGGCCCGGCGGCCTCTACCTCCTGCGCTCCGGCCACTGGATCGACGCCTACGCGGCCCGCCTGCTCCACCACCCGGACGGCCAGCCCCCGCACCCGGCGGGCCCGTCCCCCCGCTCGTTCCGCTTCCGGCTGGTCCCCGCGACCCCCGGCGACATCCTGTTGCTCTCCACCCCGGGCCTGGCCGACCCCCTCGCCGAGGAGCCCTCGGTGGCCCACTTCCTCGCCAACCACTGGGCCCACCCGCACCCGCCCGGCACCGTGGACTTCCTCCGCCAGATCCAGGTCCGCGCCAAGGGCTACGCCGCCGACCGCACCGCCGTCGCCCTCTGGACCGAGTGACGGCGCGTCAGAGGGGTCGCGGCGCACCGCGTCCGGCCGGCCCGGCAGGGCGTCCGGTCGGAGGTCAGTCGCGCAGCAGGGCGCGGGCGACGGAGTCGAGCTGCGACTCGGCCGTGGCGCGGTCGGCGCCCGGGAGCCCGATGGCCACCGGGACGGCCAAGCCGTCCAGCATCGCCCGCAGCTGGACGGCGCGTTCGGCCACTCCGGCGCTCCCGACCCCGAACTCGCCCTCCGCGACGCCCTCTTCGAGCAGGGCGACCAGATCCGCCTGCCACGGCGCCTCGATCTCCAGCTGCCCCTGCCGGATCTCCGCGCTCGCGGGGGAGCGCCCCCAGACCTCCAGCCAGAGCACCCAGCGCGGATCGCCCGGCCCCTCCGGCAGGTAGAGGCCGGCGTACGCGGCCAGCCGCTGCCGGACCGTCACCCCGCGGTCGGCCAGCGCGGCCCGGCGCCGCTCGCCGAGCTGTTCCTCGCTCCAGCGCAGGGTCTCCAGCAGCAGCTGGTCCTTGCTGCCGAAGTAGTAGAGGAGGTGACCCGCACTCATCTGGAGCTGCTTGCCGAGCCCGGCCATGGTCAGCTTCGCCAGCCCGTGCTCGGCGATGGCGGCCCGCGCGGTGGCGAAGACCTCTTCGCGCGGACGCGCCGGTCGACGGGTCCGCGGCTCGGCCATCGGGCTGTCCTCCCTGCTCGGGGTCGCTGTGGTGCTGGGCCCGGTCAGCCTCTCACGGAAGGGCGCGCGCCGATGATCCGGCGGCCTCGCGGCGCCGACGCGCGGTCGCGGAGTCCGGGCGGTTCCGGCGGTCGCGGCCGGCGAGGCGGCAGCCGAGGCAGTCGGTGTGGACGGTGGTGTCGCGGACGCGCCAGGGCCACTGGGATTCGGGGCGGGGGCCGCTGGGCTTGCCCCAGCCGGTGAGGTGGAGGACCCAGGTGCTGAGGGCGCCGAGGAGGATGGTGGCGGCGCCGGACCGGAGGAGGGCGGGGGAGGCGGCGCAGAGGCCGGTGCCGGCGAGTGCGGTGCCGAGGGTGACGATGGCGGTGCCGGTCCAGCCGGCGAGGGTGTGGCCCATGTCGTGGTGGCCGTGGATGCCGCTCATGGCGGTGCTCCTTCGTCATGATGGGGGACGTAGGGCAAATGTCTTAGTTGCTAAGTATCTTAGACTGTAAGGAGATTTTTGGTGGAGGGCAAGCCGCGTCCCGAGGCGTCCCCGGAGCAGGCCCTGGCGGCGATGGACCAGCTGATCGCGCTGAGCCTGACCGGCCAGCAGGACATCGCGCAGCGTCTGGGGCTCGGGGTCACCGACCTCACCTGCCTCGGCCACGTGCTGGGGGCGGGGGCCGAGCCGATCACCGCCGGGGAGCTGGCCGAGCGGGCCAACCTGACCACCGGGGCCGTCACGGGGGTGGTCAACCGCCTGGAGAAGGCCGGCTACGCGCGGCGGCAGGCGGACCCGGCGGACCGGCGGCGGGTGCGGATCGTGGCGGACGGGACGGCGGCGGGGCGGTTGTACGAGGTGTACGGGCCGTTCTACGCGCGGCTGAACGAGCTGTTCGCCGACTACACGGCCGATGAGGTCGCCGTGCTGGCGGACTGGTTCACGAGGGCGGCCGGACTGATGCGGGTGCGGCAGGAGGAGCTGCGGCGACCCGTGGAGGGGTGACGGCGGGGTGTCGGCGGGCTGTCAGCGATCCGTCATCCGCCCGTCGGTGAGTCGTGGGTGGGCCCTGTGATTCTGGACTTCCGGTGAACGAGAGGGAGTTGACGATGGATCAGGCACTGGTGGACCGGATGTGGCGCTACCTGCACGCGGGCTTGGCGATGGACCTGGACGCCCTCGACGCGCTGTACGACCCGGAGTTCGAGAACCTGCGGGTGGACCGGTCGGGGCTGAGCGTGCGGCTGGTGAAGGAGCAGTTCATGCACCGGTTCCGCGCGCTGCGGGCGGAGGGCCGGGTGATCGGGGACTCGCTGGCCGACGTGTCGTTCGTGGCGACGACGGTGCGGGCGGACCACGGGTCGATCGTGATGCGGCGGGAGGAGGACGGCGTGCCGACGCTGTACGACTTCACCTGGCGCCGGGAGGGCGGCCGATGGACCACCCTGCTGCGGGAACTGACGGTGGAGCAGGACCTGCGGCCGTTGATCGCCGTGATCGAGGCCGGGGCGGCCGGTGCGGGAGTGGCGGACGGGGGGAAGGTCATCTCGGCCGGGTAGCATCCGGCTCGGGGCGGAGGGAACGCCACAACCAACCCATGGGGGATTCATGCGTGCACGTGCGAAGGGCCTGCTGGCCCTCGCGTTCAGCTCGGTCCTGGCCCTGACGGCCGTGTCGACCACCGGTGCCACCGGCGCGGCCGCGGCCCGCAGCCGGGGCCTGGAGATCGCGGTGCCGGCGTACGTCTGGCCGGGCGACCCGATGACCACCGCCCTGCAGGGCACCTCGCCCGCCGCCTCGGTGGTGGTGCTCAACCCGGGCAACGGCGACAGCCCGTTCACCGCCGCCTGGCAGGCGCAGGCCGACGCGCTGCGCGCCGGGGTCACCGCGACCGGCGCGCACACCAAGGTGCTCGGCTACGTGCACACCGGCAACGGCACCCGCTCGGCGGCCGCCGTGAAGGCCTCGGTGGACAACTACCTGAAGACCACCGACGGCAAGCTGCACGTGGACGGCATCTTCTTCGACGTGGTCAGCCGGGACTGCGGCGCGGGCAACGCGACCCGCGACCACTACCTGGCGCTGCGTCAGTACGTGCAGTCCACCGTCGAGTCGGTGGCGCCCGGCACCGACGAGCTGGTGATCGACAACCCCGGCACCGCGATCGCCGACTGCTACCTGGAGCCCGGCCACCGCACCGCCGACACCTTCGTGACCTACGAGGGCACCTACGCCGGCTACACCGGAGGTGGCTGGCTCGGCGGCAACGTCTTCAACCTGACGGCCGGCTACTACTCGGGCGCCTCCTTCGACCCGAGCGGTACGGCCTTCTGGCACCTGGTCTACGGCGTGCCCGGCCAGGTGGAGATGAAGAGCGCGCTGGACACCGCGTTCGCCCGGGGCGCCGGCTACGCCTACGCCACCGACGACACCCTGCCCAACCCCTGGGACGCGGCGCCGGGTTACGGCTTCGCCGCGCAGACCTCGTACGCCGTGACCATCGGCTGACGGAGCCGTCCCGCGGGCTGCCGGGAGCGGGCCGCCCGGCGGCCCGCCGTGGGCGTGCACGCCGGGGTGAGCGCGCCGTCGGCGCTCACCCGTTCGTCTGATTGTCCGCCGGTTCCCGGGCCGAGGAGGCCCTGACGGGTCATCACTGGACGCATGGGACGAACCGGTACCGTGCTCCTCACCTCGCTGCTCGCGCTCGCGGCAGCCCTGCCGATCTCCTCCGACGTGGTGCCGGCGGCCACCACGGGGGCGGGGGAGCGGGCCACCACCTGCTCCCGGGTCCCCGTGGTGGGGCACCGCGGCGCCCCCACCGTCGCGGCCGAGAACACCATGGCCTCCTTCGAGGCCGCCCTCCGGGAGGGTGCCGACTGGCTGGAGACGGACGTCCTGGTCAGCAGGGACGGCGTCCCCGTGCTGATGCACGACCCGACCGTCGACCGGGTCACCGGCGGCACCGGCCACGGCGCCGTCGCCGACCTGCGGATCGCCGAACTGGACCGGCTGCGCGTCACGGTGGGGCCCGGCGGCCCCCAGCCGATCCCGCACCTCACCGAGCTGCTGGACCGGCTGCACGGCACCGGGGTCCGGCTGCTGCTGGAGATCAAGGACGTCGGCAGCCCGGCGAACGCCGCCGTGATCGGCCGGCTGGCGGCCGCCGCGACCGCCTCCGGGGTGGAGGTGGAGCTGTACTCCTTCCACCCCCAGCACCTGCGGGCCGCCCACGCCGCCGCGCCGGACCTCCCGGTCACCCTGCTCCAGGCCTCCTGGTACGCCCGCGACCCGGAGGGGCTGCCGCTGTACGCCGTCTCGCTGGAGCAGGTGCTCGCCACCCCCGAACGGATCCGGGCCGAGCACGCCGCCGGACGCCGGGTCTACGTGTGGACGGTCGACGAGCCGGACGGCTGGGGCCGGCTGGCCGGGCGCGGGGCGGACGCGGTGATCACCGACACCCCCGGGGCCGCCCGTTCCCGGCTGGACGACGGCTGCCCGCGCGGCGGCCACCGCTGGCGGAGCCTGACGGTGCGTCAGTGAGCCGCGGGCTGGTCTAGAGTGGCCCGCCATGATCACCGAGAGACTGACCCTCAGGGCGCTCGGCGCCACGGCGCCGAAGGCCCGGCGGCTGCTGCCCGCGCTGCTCTGCGGCCTCCTGCTGGCCACCGCCGTCCCGACCGCCGCGGTCGCCGAGCCGACCACCTACGTGACCACCGGACCGGTCTTCAACAACCCGAAGGCGCCCGACACCGCGGGCCAGAACGCGATACTCGGCCACCTCGGCCGGCTCACCGGCGGGGCGCTGCCCGGCTCCACCGTCCGGATCTCGATCTACTCGCTGCGCTCCGACTGGTACGCGGGCAAGCTGGCCGAGGCGCACCGCAACGGCGTCAACGTCCAGGTCCTGGTGGACCACACCAGCATCGAGGCCGACAGCTCCGGGGCGACGCCCGGCCTGAAGGTGAAGAACACCCTGGACGCCGCGTTCGCCGAGACCGCACCCGCCGGGAAGACCTACGGCACCTCCTGGATCCGGGTCTGCGCGCCGGACCAGGCCTGCCTGGCGAAGAACGCCGAGCAGTACGCGCCGTTCAGCAACAACCACAACAAGTTCTTCCTGTTCTCCCGCACCACCGGCAGCGGCTCGCCCACCCTGGGCGTCCCGCTGGACGACGTGACCGTGCAGTCCTCGGGGAACCTCACCGTCTGGGACCTCAAGTACGGCTGGAACGACGCCATGACGGTGGTCGGCAACGCCGAGCTGCACGCCGCCTACCGCACCTACTTCGAGAAGCTGACGGCCTCTCAGGCCGCCCCGGACGGCTCGCTCCAGACCAAGGACTACCCCGTCGAGGTGCAGGCCGGGGCGGCCCGGGCCTACTTCTTCCCGCGGGCCACCTCCGACCCGATCGTGGACCTCCTCAACACGGTGGACGACCCGATCGGCACCGCCCCGGTCTGCTACGGCAACACCAAGACCGCGGAGAACCCCGAGGGCCGCACCGTCATCCGGATCGCCCAGCACCAGATCTCCCGCGCGGCCGTCGCGCAGAAGCTCTGGGAGCTGGCCGAGGCCGGCTGCTACGTGGACGTCGTGTACCGCCTGCTCAACGACTGGGACGCCCCCGGCCCGCAGCGCGACATCGGCTTCTGGCTGACCCGCTCCACCAAGAACGGCAAGATCTCGCTGCACCGCCTCAACAACGACACCCGTGGCGGCTCCGCCACCCACACCAAGTACCTGCTGGTGGAGGGCGGTTACCAGGGCCAGGCCGACCAGAAGCTCGTCTTCACCGGCAGTCACCCCTACACCAACATGGGCCTCACCGAGACCGACGAGGCCCTGCTGAAGTACCAGGACGCGGCCGTCCACGACGCCTACCTGAAGAACTTCCGCGACCAGCGCGCCGCCGCGGTCGCCGAGGACGCGCTCGGCGGCGTGGCCTAGCCGGAGGTCTCGCCCGGAGCGGCGGCGGGTCCGCCGTCCCGGGCGAGGAAGTCCAGCAGTCGGCCGTCGAGCGCGCTCGGGTCGGCGGTCGGGATCGCGTGGTGCGACAGGCCGGGCAGCAACGCGACCTCCGCGTGCGGCAGTTGACGGCGGGCCCGGGCGGCGAGGGCGGCCGCGTCGTGGGTGCGGCTGCGTTCGGCGAACAGCACCAGGGTGGGGACGGCCGGGCCGGGTGGGCGGGTGGTGCGGCCGCTGACCGGGCGGCCGACCCTGGGTGCGGTGGCGCCGAGCACGTAGAGATCGGCCCAGGCCGGGTCGGGAGCCGAACTACCGGTCTCCCAGCGGAGGTAGTCGCGGACCCGGGCCTCGGTCGGGCGCAGCAGCAGGGGCAGCGCGCGCAGCAGGTAGCCGGGGCGGAAGCCGCCGAACACCTGGGTCGGGTCGAGCAGGGCCAGCCTCGTCACCCGTTGCGGGGCGTGCCGTGCGAAGGTGACGGCCAGCCAGGCGCCGTAGGAGTGGCCGCAGACGGCGGTGGCGGAGAGCCCGAGGCCGTCCAGGACGGAGCCGAGCCAGGCGGTCAGGTCGGCGGGGCGGCGCAGCGGCCGGCCCGCGCGGACGCTGCGTCCGACGTCGCCGAGGATGTCCACGGCGTAGAGCCGGTGGTGCGCACCGAGCGCCGGTGCGTTGGCGTACCAGACGGTGCCGGTGGCTCCGCCGCCGTGCAGCAGGAGGAGCGGGGCGCCGTCCGGCGGGCCGTACGCGTGCACCCGGGTCGGCCCGTACGGGGTGGGGACGGTCAGTTCGGCCGTGCCGGCGGGCCAGCGGGCGAGCAGGGCGTCGTAGGCGGCGGCGAAGCGTTCGGTCACGGTCCCTCCGGGGTGTGGCTGATCTCCTTGCGGTGGACGGTGGAGCTGTGGCGGACCCGCATGCCGACGTGCAGGTAGAGGTCGAGGGCGCCGGTCTCGGAGTGGGTGCCGAGGGTGGTGGTGGGGCGGCCCGCCCGGGTGAAGGCCTGGAAGGTGGCGGCCAGCAGGTGGCGGGCCAGGCCGCGGCGGCGGTGGGCCGGGTGGACGGCCAGCTGTTCGATCCAACCCTCGTCCGGCTCGGGGGAGTCGAGGGAGACGGTGGCGCCGGTGAGATGGCCGCCGGTGAAGGCGAGCAGGGTGGCGGCCGGGGCGAAGGACGGGTGGGCGAGGGTGTGGGCGGCCCACTCGTGGTAGCCGTGGCGGCGCTGCTGCCACTCGTCGAAGGCGTCCTGGACCAGGGCGTGGAGCGCCGGGCCGTCACCCTCCCGGTACGGGCGGACGGTGGTGCCGGGCGGTGCGGGCGGGAGGTCCGCGAGGGACGCGGTGTGCTCCAACAGCCATTCGGTGACCCGGGGTCGGTACCCGCGCGAGCGGACCAGGGAGACGGCCGCGGCGTCGGCGTCCGGCACGACCTGGGTGATCTGCTCCCCGCCGGCCGCCCTGGCCCGGGCCTCGGCCCAGTCGAGCAGTGCCGCCCCGAGCCCGAGCCCCCGGTGCTCCGGATGCACCCGCACCACGGAACGCCGGTCCACCCAGGCCCAGCCCGCCACCGCCCCGGCCGTCTCCCGCACCACGACGGTGTCCAGCTCGGCGACCAGCCCCGGCCGTGCCAGGTCGGCCGTCACCTGCCCGGCGCCGTGGCCGGCCCTGCCGTACAACTCCTGTTCGCAGCGGGCCAGGAGGGCCTCGACCGCGGGTACGTCCTCGGGGCGGACCGGGTGGCTCCGGTACCCGGCGGGCAGCAGCGGTTCGACGTGTCCCGACATGCCGTCAGCCTAACCGGCGCAGGGTGGAGGGGAGTTCAGTCCCCGACGTAGATCTGCTGCTGCGGGTCGAGGTGCTCGGCGACCGGGGTGGTGTAGTTGGCGTAGGGGGTCGCGCCGCTGAGGACGTGGGCCACCGAGGCGGAGGTGGCGTCGGTGAGGCAGGCCGCCATGGCGATGGCGGCCGCTGCTGCGGCCATGGCGCGGATGTTCATCGGGACCCCCGTGATCCTTCCAACCCGACCGCACCGGCCGGGCTGGTGATCTTCGCAGGCCGACGTCCCGCGGCACAAGGGTGGTCCGAAACGGCCTGCGGTTGTGTCAGGTCAGGGGATGATGTCCGCATGACCGAGGACCTGCCCGCCTTCCTGCGGGCCCGCTTCGCCGAGGACCGGCAGGCCGCCCTGGAGGCGCACCCGCAGGCGGCCTCGGGGTGGTGGGCGGCCGACGCCGCGACGCCGGTCGAGCGGTACCTGGCCCGCTGGAGGCCCTCGCGGGTGCTGGCCGAGACCGCCGCCAAGCAGCAGCTGCTGGAGCTCGCCAACGCGGAGTGCGCACCCGCCTGCCGGGTGGAGCACGCCTTCGACGCCGGGTGCGGCCTGCGGTGGATGGGGCCGCTGCACGTCGAGGAGGACGGCGGCCGCTGGCTCCGGGACGACACCGGGGCCCGGTTCGCGCCGCCCCCGGTGACCTCGCCGCAGACGCTGCGCCTGCTCGCGCTCCCGTACGCGGACCACCCGGGTTACCGGTGGGAGTGGGCCCCGGGGCTCTGAGCTTCGAACGGCCGAGGGCCGCCCGGCACGTGGTGCGCCGGACGGCCCTCGTTGCCCTGACGGAGCGTCAGGCCTTGGGCTGCTGCTGGGTGATGCAGTGGATGCCGCCGCCGTTGGCGAAGATCTCGCGGGCGTCGACCAGCTCGACCGTGCGGCCCGGGTAGGCCTCGGCGAGCAGCGCGGCGGCGACCTGGTCGCGCGGGTCGTCGAAGGCGCAGAGGACGACGGCGCCGTTGGCGACGTAGTGGTTGATGTAGGAGTAGTCGACCGGCTCGCCCTCCTCGTCCAGCAGGACGGTGGGGGCGGGGAGTTCGACGACCTCCAGCTGCCGGCCCTGGGCGTCGGTGGAGGCGCGCAGGATGGCGACCAGCTCCTGGCAGACCTCGTGGTCCGGGTGGGCGGGGTCGGGCTGGACGTGGGCGACGACCACGCCGGGGCGGACGAAGGAGGCGACGATGTCGATGTGGCCCCGGGTGCCGAACTCGTCGTAGTCGCGGGTGAGTCCGCGCGGCAGCCAGACCGCCTTGGTGGTGCCGAGGTGGGCGTGCAGCTCGGCCTCGACCTGCTCCCTGGTCCAGTCGGAGTTGCGGCCCTCGCCGAGCTGGACGGTGTCGGTCACCAGCACGGTGCCCTCGCCGTCCACGTGGATGCCGCCGCCCTCGTTGATCAGGCGGGAGGCGAAGCGCTGCACCTCGGTGAGCTTGGTGATCTCCTCGGCGATGTGCTGGTCGTTGTCCCAGCGGGCCCAGGACTGCGCGCCCCAGCCGTTGAACACCCAGTCGGTGGCCGCGAGTTCACCGGAGCCGTTGATCAGGAAGGTGGGGCCGATGTCCCGCATCCAGGCGTCGTCCAGCGGGCGCTCGACCAGCTCGACCGAGGCGTCGACGTAGCGGCGGGCGGCGTCCAGCTCCCCGGTGTTGACGATCATCGTGACCGGCTCGTACCGGACGATGGTGTTGGCGACCCGGGCCCAGGCCTCCCGCGCGTTGTGCAGGTGGTCGGGGGTGTCGAAGGTCGGGTTGTCGGTGGGGAAGGCCATCCAGGTGCGGTCGTGCGGGTGCCATTCGGCGGGCATCCGGAAGCCGAGCTGGGCGGGGGTGGCGGCGGTCATGGGTGTGAAGTCCTCGATGGGTGAAGGGTGTTGGACGGGGGTTGGTCAGAGGAAGTAGAGGCGGCTGAGCGAGACGGAGTCGGCCGGGGCCGAGCGGAGCGGTTCGCCGTCGAGCGTGACCAGGCCGGTGGTGGCCTCGACCTGGACGGTGCCGGTGCGGGCGTTGCGGACCATGTCGGCGGGGCCGATGCCCCGGGTGCCGCGGACGGCGACCCGGCGGCGCCGGGTGGGCATGGCGTCCCCGTTCTCGACGGCGGCCCGGGCCACGAAGGCCACCGAGAGGTCGGCGGCGGTGGCCCCGTGGGCGCCGAACTGGGGGCCCAGGACCAGGGGTTCGCAGCGGTCGGTGGAGGCGTTGGGGTCGCCGGTGACGCCGTAGGCGGGGAAGCCGGACTTCAGCACCAGCTGCGGTTTGGCGCCGAAGTGGTCCGGGCGCCAGAGCACGATGTCGGCGAGCTTGCCCACCTCGATCGAGCCGACCTCGTGGGAGAGGCCGTGCGCGATGGCGGGGTTGATGGTGAGCTTGGCGACGTAGCGGAGCACCCGCTCGTTGTCGTCGCCGGCCTCGGTGGTGCCGAACCCGCCGTCCAGCGGCCCGAGTTCGAGCTTCATCTTGCCGGCCATGGCGAAGGTGCGGCGCACCGTCTCGCCCGCCCGGCCCATGCCCTGGGCGTCGGAGGAGGTGATGCCGATGACGCCCAGGTCGTGCAGCACGTCCTCGGCGCCCATGGTGCCGGCCCGGATCCGGTCGCGGGCCATGGCGGCGTCGCCGGGGAGGTCGACCTTGAGGTCGTGGGCGGAGACGATCATGCCGAAGTGCTCGCCCAGGGCGTCCCGGCCGAACGGGAGGGTCGGGTTGGTGGAGGAGCCGATGACGTTGGGGACGCCGGCCATCTTGAGCACGTTGGGGACGTGTCCGCCGCCGCACCCCTCGATGTGGAAGGCGTGGATGGTACGGCCGTCCAGCACCCGCAGGGTGTCCTCGACCGAGAGGCACTCGTTGAGGCCGTCGGTGTGCAGGGCGACCTGGACGTCGTGCTCCTCGGCGACCCGCAGCGCGGTGTCGAGCGCGCGGGTGTGGGCGCCCATGTCCTCGTGCACCTTGAAGCCCGAGGCACCGCCCTCGGCCAGTGCCTCGACCAGCGGGGCCGGGTCGGAGGACGAACCGCGGCCCAGGAAGCCGATGTTGACCGGCCAGGCGTCGAAGGCGTTGAAGGCGTGGCGCAGGGCCCAGGGGGAGTTGACGCCGACGCCCCAGACCGGGCCGAACTCCTGCCCGATGACCGTGGTGACGCCGGAGGCGAGCGAGGCCTCCATGATCCGGGGCGAGAGCAGGTGGACGTGGGTGTCGATCGCGCCGGCGGTGGCGATCAGGCCCTCCCCGGAGACGATCGTGGTGCCGGTGCCGACCACCACCTCGACGCCGTCCAGGGTGTCCGGGTTGCCGGCCCGGCCGATCGCGGCGATCCGGCCGCCGATCAGGCCGATCGAGGTCTTGCGGATCCCGAGGACCGCGTCGATCACCAGCACGTTGGAGATGACGACGTCACAGGTGTCGCGCACGGCGGCGGGCTTGAGGTGCAGGCCGTCGCGGGCGGTCTTGCCGAAGCCGGCCAGGAACTCGTCACCGGGGGCCTGCGAGTCGGACTCCACCCGGACGATCAGCCCGGAGTCGCCGAGCCGGATCCGGTCGCCGGCCCGGGGGCCGTGCACGGAGACGTAGTCGTGCGGGGTGATGGCGGTCATCGGCCGGCCTCCTGGAGCGGGGCAGGGGCAGAGGCAGGGGCGAGCTCGGGCGCGGTCACGAGTCCAGCTCCGCGTCGTCGAAGCCGGTCAGGTAGCCGGTGGCCCGGGCCTTGGCGAGCGCGGCCTCGCGGGCGCCGGGGGCGTCCAGCGGGCCGTCCACCAGGCCGGCGAAGCCGATCGCCACCCGGGCCCCGCCGATCGGCACCAGGCCGACCTCGACGGTGGCGCCCGGGTCGAAGCGGACCGAGGAGCCGGCCGGTACGGCGAGGTGGGTGCCGTAGGCGGCGGAGCGGTCGAAGGCGAGCCGCGGGTTGGCCTCGAAGAAGTGGAAGTGCGAGGTGACCGAGATCGGCACGTCCGAGGTGTTGTGCACTGGGAGCAGCAGGGTCTCCTCGATCGGGTCGTACCCCTCGCCGCTGCCCAGCAGCACACCGCCGGGGGCCTCGTCGCCGAGCGAACCGGTGCCCCGGAAGGGGGCGTTGACCACGGCGAGGCGGGTGCCGTCGTCGAAGACCGCCTCCACCTGGACCACCGTCACCACGTCGGCCACGCCGGGCAGCACGTCCGCGGCGGAGAGCACGGTGCGGCCGGCCTCGACGGCCTCGGCCAGCCGGCGGCCGTCCCGGGCCGCCTCGCAGACGGCGTCGGCGATCAGGGCGGTGGCCTCGGGGACGTTCAGCTTCACGCCCCGGGCCCGCCGGGCGCGGGCGAGTTCGGCGGCCGTGAAGATCAGCAGCCGGTCCCGCTCGGTGGGGGTCAGTCGCACGGTGCCTCGCTCTCCTCGCCGTGGCGGCGGCCGCTCAACTTAGAACGCCGTTCAAACTCTCTGTCCGGCCATTGAACCCGGACGGCGCCGCCGTGTCCAGCCTTGTCCGTTCCGGGGTGTTCTGCGCGCCGGGCGTCGCAATCGTGTGGCGGATGCTTGCGGGAGGGCCGGACACCGCGGGTGGCGCGGGTCGATACTGGGGCCGTCCGTGCACAGCCCAGTGAATGGAGCCCCGGCTGATGAGTGCCGCCACCGACCCCGCCGTCCTGCTGGCCGGACCGAAGGGGGCGCGGCTCCGCCTCGGCCCCGCGATCAGGCAGGCTGAGCAGAGCGTGACGGCAGCCAAGGTGGAGGCGCTGCGGGGCCTCGGTCTGACCGTGCCGCAGTACGCCGTGCTGCTCCAGCTCGCCGAGCGGACCGAGCGCTCCGGAGCCCAGCTCGCCCGGGGCGCCGCCGTCACCCCGCAGACCATGGCCGGTGTGCTGGCCAATCTGGAGGCCAAAGGCCTGATCGAGCGTCAGCAGTCCGAGGTGCACGGCAAGGTGATGCTGGCCCGGCTGACCGAGGCCGGGGAGGGCCTGCTCGCCGAGGCCGACGACCGCGCGGTGGGGGTGGAGGCCGCGCTCTGGTCGGCCTTCGCCCCCGAGGAGCGCGAGCAGCTGTGCGCCCTGCTGCGGCGGGCGGCGACCGCCCTGCGCCCGTAGCGGTCCACCGGCAGGGGGCCGGTCGCGGTCCAAACCTCCCGGCAGCCCCGGAAAGGATCATTCGGAGCCCCCTGAGCCCCGCTTCACCACAGGTGACCGTCCGCACACTGTTGCGTGTCCCCGCCAGTGGGCATGAGGATGGTCGTCGGTATCGGGACAGTCCGCCAGCGGGGGACGCGACGCGGCCAACTGTCCGTGAGAAGGGCTGTGGGGGGCGTTACGTGATGGAAGGCAAGGCCAGGTTCCCGCGTCAGCGGACGGCTTCGAGCAGCACGGCGGCCGGCGGGGACTCCGTCCGCGCCAGGGGCCACGACCAGCACACCCACGAGGGGCGGACGCCGCAGGAGCCGGGCTGCGCCCTGCACCGCAGGCTGCACGCGGCGCTCAGCCCGGCCGACCTGACCGGAGTCGGCGCCGTCCGCCGCCGGCTGCGGGCCGCCCTCGACCTCTGGGGCGTCCCCGAACTCGCCGACACGGCGGAGCTGTTGACCTCCGAGCTGGTGACCAACGCGCTGCTGCACACCGAGCGCGGCGCGGTGCTGGACGCGGTGCTCAGCCCCGAGCACCGGCTGCGGATCGAGGTCCAGGACGGCACCACCCGGCTCCCGGGCCGCCGGATCGCGAGCGAGACCGCCACCTCCGGGCGCGGCCTGCAGCTGGTCGAGGCGCTGGCCGACGACTGGGGTGTCCAGCTGCGCGGTGACGGCAAGGTCACCTGGTTCGAGCTCGGCGCCGCCTGAGCGGTTCCGCTCCGCCCCTCCCGCCCCCTCCCGGCCGACCCCGCGACCGTCCCCCGTGCATATGCCGCGTCACCGCCCGGTCACGAAATGCACCCGGCTCATTGCCCGCACCGCCGTCCTGTGCTCATCTGGTCCTGGCCTTTCGGGTACGTCCCGCGCGTGCGGCCGGCCCCGTCACCCGAAAGCCCGCTGGTGAGGCGGTACTAGTAATCTTTCGGCAGGATAGTGAGAATGTGTGCCCGGGAAGGCAGCGGGGAGATCCGAGCCTCGACTGACCGCCCTCGACCCGTGCACCGCCCACCCACTCGGCACACGGCTGTCACGGTCCGCCCGGACCGGACGGCACGGCAGCGGCAGGAGAAAAATGGCGACTGAGCCCGAGTCCGCGGGGCCCGCACGCCGCACCCCGCCTGCCCAGTCGGCCCGCGGCACGGCCGGCCACGGCCGGTCGGCGGTCAACGCGCTGCGCCCCGCCGCCGCCGGCAGCGGGCTGGCGGCCGGCCGGATCGCCCCGGTGGTCCCGCGCGGCCTGCCCACCAGGACGGGCGACTCCACCCCCGACTGGCTCGAACCCGCGATGGCCGCCAACGGCATCGGCTCCTTCGACTGGGACATCCGCCGCGACGTGCTGGAGGGCGACCCGCGCGCCTGCGCCATCCTCGGCCTCGACCCGGGCCGCTTCGACCGCAGCGCGGCCTCCTTCCTGGCGATGCTGCACCCCGAGGACGCCCCGGTGGTCCGCCGCCGGGTCGAGCGGGCCGTCGCCGAGCTCGGCCAGTGCGGTGCCTACTACCGCACCGTCTTCCCCGGCGGCGAGCTGCACGCCGCCCGCTTCCGCGGCCGGGTGCTGGCCGACGCCTTCGGGCGGCCGTCCCGGATGGTCGGCTTCGTCTGGGACGCCACCGTCGAGCTGCACAAGCGCGAGCGCGCCGGGGCGATGGCCGCGCTGCGCGAGGAGCGCTCGCGGTTCATCAAGGAGGCGGCCCGGGCGCTCTCCGAGGCCGTCACCGTCCGGGACGTGGCGCGGGTCTTCACCGAGCTGCCGCTGCCCGGCCTGCCGCCGGACGGCCTGATCCTGGCCTCGCTGGAGGCCGGCCGGTTCCAGGTGCTCGGCGCCAGCGGCTACCGCGACGGCGACCTGCGCCAGTACGACCGCGCGCCCGTCCCGCCCGGCCACCCGGCCGCCGAGGCGATCCGCAACCGCGCCCCGGTCTTCATCTCCAGCCGCGAGGAGTACCGCGAGCGCTACCCGGACGCCTACCCGCAGATGGCCGAGAACGGCCAGCGCAGCGCCTGGGCCTTCCTGCCGCTGGTGGCCAGCGGCCGGGTGACGGGCGTCTGCGTGGTCGGCTTCGACGACGACCGCGAGCTGGACGCCGACGAGCGCACCCTGCTCTCCACCCTGGGCGGTCTGGTCGCCCAGTCACTGGCCCGGGCCCGGCTGCACGACGCCGAGCACGAGCTGGCGGCCGGCCTGCAGCGGGTGATGCTGCCGCGCACCGTGCCCTCGGTCTCCGGCGTGACCACCGCCGTCCGCTACCTGGCGGCCGGCTCCGGCCTGCAGATCGGCGGCGACTGGTACGACGTGGTGCCGCTGCCCGGCGGCCACGTCGGCCTGGTGATCGGCGACGTGCAGGGCCACGACGTGCACGCGGCGGGGATCATGGGCCAGCTGCGGATCGCGCTGCGCGCCTACGCGGCCGAGGGCCACCCGCCCGCCGCCGTGATGGCCCGGGCCTCCCGCTTCCTGGCCGACCTGGACACCGACCACTTCGCCACCTGCACCTACGCCGAGGTGAACGTGGACTACGGCGTGGTCTACGCCGTCCGGGCCGGCCACCTCGACCCGGTGGTCCGCCGGGCCGACGGCACCGCCACCGCCGTCCCGGTGGCCGGCGGACTGCCGCTCGGCGTCTCCCCGGACGAGGAGTACCGGGTCACCCGGTTCTCGCTGGACCCGGGGGAGACGGTGGTGCTCTGCACCGACGGCCTGGTCGAGGCCCGCGACATGGACCTGGACACCGGTTACGCCCGGCTCTGCGACACCGTCGCCCGCGAGCTGCCCGGCCGGGGCGAGGGCCCGCGCGACCCGCTGGACGAACTGGCCGACCGGATCGCCTCGCTGGCCGCCGACTCGACCGAGCGCGAGGACGACATAGCGCTGCTGTTGCTCCGCTGGGACGGCCCGGCGGGCGGGCTGGCCGCGCAGCAGCTGCGCCGCCGGATCGGCCAGGCCGACCTGGCCCGGATCTCCGAGCTGCGCGGCGAGCTGCGGGACGCGCTGCGCCGCTGGGGCGTGGCGGAGCTGGTGGACTCGGCCGAGCTGCTCGCCTCCGAGCTGGTCACCAACGCGATCCGGCACACCGACCGGGACGCCATGTTCACCGCCCGGCTCTACCGGGAGGGCTCCGGGGAGGGCCGGGCCCGGCTGCGGGTCGAGGTGGAGGACGAGTCCGACCTCTGGCCGACCAGGCGCACCCCGGGCGAACAGGCCTCCTCCGGGCGCGGCCTGATGCTGGTGGAGGCGCTGGCCGACGCCTGGGGCGTGGAGCCGCGCGGCAGCGGCAAGCGGATGTGGTTCGAACTCTCCGCCGACTGAACCGGACGGACCGTCAGGCGGCGGCCGCGGGAGGACCGGGCCGTGGCCTGATCGGTCCGGTCAAGGGTTGCGCCGGGGGCGTGGGGGGCCAACCACGCGCCGCTACCCGACGCCACCAAGGAGACAGCCCCTAGCCGCGCCCGGCCGGAAGGTCCGTCAGCCGAACTGCTGCTCCAGGTCCTTGAGCTTCTGCTCCAGGGAGTCCAGCCGGGGCAGCGGCATGGTCTCCTCCTCCGGCGTCAGGTCGATGCTGCGCCGGACCGGCAGCGCGCCCTCGGTGGCCGGAGCGGCGGGGGCTGTCGCCCCGGAGCCCCGGGAGCTCGGGGAGCTCGGGGAGCTCGGGGAGCTCGGCGATCCCTGCGAGTTCTGCGACGGTTCTATGACGGGCTCCGAACTTCCCGGCGTCAGCTGCCGGTTGGCCCCCCGGGCCCGCCAGGCACTGCCGGGCTGGCGCCCGATGGCGCGGATCTCGGCCCGCTCCCGGCGGCTGGCCATCCGCTGGCGCTCGCGGTCCAGCGCGGCCTGCCGCTTGTCGTCGCGGACCTCCTCGACCGCCTCGTCCAGGCTGCGCACGCCCTCCAGCAGCATCAACGACCAGGCGGCGTACGTCTCCAGGGGCGCCCGCAGCCAGCGGACCACCCGGATCTGCGGCAGCGGCCGCGGCACCAGGCCCTGCTCGCGCAGGGCGGCCCGGCGGGTCTGCTTCAGCGCGCGGTCGAAGAGGATCGCGGCCGAGAGCGACATCCCGGCGAAGAACTGCGGGGCGCCGACGTGGCCGTAACCCCTGGGCGCGTGAACCCAGTTGAACCAGGCGGAGGCGCCGGCGAACAGCCAGACCAGCAGGCGGGAGCCGAGCGCGGCGTCACCGTGGCTGGCCTCGCGGACGGCGAGCACCGAGCAGAACATCGCGGCGCCGTCCAGGCCGAACGGCACCAGGTACTCCCAGCCGCCGGAGAGCCCGAGGTTCTGCACCCCGAAGCCGACCAGGCCGTGGAAGGAGAGGGCCGCCGCCACGCCCGCGCAGCAGAAGAGCAGCGCGTAGGCGGAGACCCCGTACATCGACTCCTTGCGGCGGCGGCGCTCCTCGCTGCGCTCCCAGGAGTCCGTCGCACCGGTGGCGGCCGCGGCGGCCGCGGTCCTGGTGCGCAGGAAGGTCACCAGGACGGCGACCGCCACCAGACCGGCCACGCCCGTGACGGCCCAGCCCAGTGGAATATCGGACAGTTTCATGGCCGGAACCAGCCTCGCTTTCCCGCCTTGTGATGGCGAGTCACCACTATGGCCGATGACTGACGGCCTTTCGGCCGATTCCGGGCCAATGCACCGAGGAGAGGGAATTCCGAAGTCGTTGAATCCATACGGTCATATGAAATGGTCGAGCTGATTCCGACCCGGAACGCGCTATTCCGGACAGCTCCGCGGGCAGGTGAGACAGGTTTCTTCCGGACGCACCGTGTAGAACAGGCAGCAGCTCACCCGGGTCCTGGTCCGGGCGGCCGGGCCGTCCGTCAACCGCCTGAAGTCCGCCCCGCCGACGAACGGGCGCTCGGACGGGCCGGGCAGCAGTTCGGTCACCGCGGCGGCGGCCCGCTCCTCCTCGCCGAGCAGACCCCCGAGGAACCAGAGCCCCTCGATCACGTCGTCGGTGGCCATTCCCCACAGGGTGCGCGAGCCGCGCCGCATGGCCGGGCGGAAGGCGTTCAGCGTCGGGGTGAGCAACTCGGTCAGGGCGGAGCGGAGTTCGGCCCGCAGGGCGGCCTCGTCCGGTACCACCCGGGCGCCCGGCAGGTGGGCCGCGGGATCGTCCGGCAGGCAGGCGAAGCCGTCCGGGTCGACGGCGAGCTCCCCGGCCGCGCGGTCGATCGCCACCCGGTCGGCGGGCAGCCGGGGCACCCGGCGCTCCAGGAACCACGGCAGGGTGAAGGCCAGTGCGGCGGGCCAGACGAAGCGGTGCAGGCAGAAGCCGGCCGCCACGTCGGGCCGCAGCAGCTGCCCGTAGTCGGCCAGGGCCAGTGACTGGTCGTGGGCGATGAGCTCCTGGCGGACCGATTCCTCGCCGATCAGCGCGGTGGCGGAGACCCAGCCCGGGCCGGTGGGCAGCGGGCCCGCGAGGATCCGCAGGGCCGGGAAGACCAGGTGCTGGCGGGCGTAGCTGCCGAGCAGCGGCGGGCCGTCGGCGAGGGGGCCGGGGCCGGTGGGGCGGGCCTCGGTGCTGCTGGCGGTCATGCGGGCCCCCGGAGGTGGGCCGGCGCTCGGGGAGCCCGGGACGGCGGTACGGGCCGGCCCGCACGGGCGAGCCGGACCTGCCCGGAGTGGGTCCCACCGGGCAGGTTAGGCTCACCTTAGCTGATGCCCCTTCCGACGTCCCGTCAGCTTCCGCCGTCCGGGGGAGTCGCCGGAGCGGGCACGGTGTCCAGCCGCCGCGCGAGCCAGACCGGCACGCCGCCGAGCGCCTGCACCAGCCGGGCGGCCTCCGCCCGCAGCCGGGCCGCCTCGGCCGGCTCCGAGACCTCGGCCAACGCGGCCAGGGCCGGTGCCACCCCCACGGTGAAGCCGAGCTCCTCACGGATCGTCAGCGAGGCCCGGAAGCCCTCCCGGGCCTGTTCGGCGTCGCCCGCCGCGAGCGCCAGCGAGGCCAGGTGGCGCCAGGTGTAGGAGCGCAGGAGTTCGTCACCTCGCTCGGCCGCGCCGTCGTGCGCGCGCCGGTACGCGATCCAGGCCGCCTGCCGGTCGTGCAGCAGGTTCTCCGCCACCAGGCCGCGCCGGAAGTCCAGCAGGGGACGCCCCGGGGCGTCCGGCGGGAGCAGGGCCGAGGTCCGGCCGAGCGCGGCCTGGGCCTCGTCCAGCCGGTCCCGCGGGCCCAGCACGCTGGCCACGTAGGCCAGGAAGCCGCGCGCGCAGGCGGAGGCGGCGCGCTGGTCGGGGGAGGCGGCCAGGGCCTCCGCCGCGCGCAGCGCCTCCTCGCCCTGCTCCCAGTGCGCGGCGGTGAACATGCACTGCTCGATGAGGAGTTCGGCCCGGGCCAGGGCCGTCGAGGGGTCGTCACGGGCCGCCGGGAGGAGCAGTTCGGCGGCCTCCTGCCAACATCCCCGGGACCGTAGCCGCCAGACCGCGTCCGTCTTGCTGCCCCCCAGGGCCGTTCCGTGCTCCGACAACGCCACCTCCTTGTGCGCGGTGTCCAGCGAGCGGGCGTGGCCGCTGTGGCGGCAATTCAACACGGGGGTGAGCTTGTGCACCAGATCACGAGCGCGAGATGATCCGGAATCAGCTCCTCCTGATCGACTGGTCCAGACCGCCGGAGAGGCGGTGGATCAGGAGGTCCACCCCGTCTCCAGCAGGGCCTCCGCCGCTCCGTTGGCCGGCTGCGGGATGCCGGACTCGTCGAGGCGGAAGAGCGCGACCAGCAGTTGCTCGCCCCGCACCAGCGCCTGCTGGGTGAAGCCCGAGCGGCTGAACAGTGCCGCCGCGATCTCCTCCGCGTGCAGGGTGCGCAGCCAGAGGCACTCCACCGTGCGGAGGTCGGCCGGCGCCCCGGAGCCGTCCACCTGGGCCACCATCCGGCCGCCCAGCAGGGTGACCAGGGAGGTCTCCTGATCCTCCGTCATCTCCAGGTCGTCGAAGCCCAGCCAGCGGAGGTAGCGGGCGGCGGTGAGCACCGCGTCGTCCTCGGAGCGCACCGGGTGCGGGCGGAACGGCGGCCGGTACTCCCAGGCGGACGGCCCGCCCTGGACCGGGACGCTGGGCCGCCGGTCGGCCGGCAGCCCGTCCAGCCCGTCGAGCGCGCGGCTGTCCAACGGCCGGTGAGCGACCGGGCGTTGGTGCCCGGGGCCGGGGCCGGCGCTCTGCAGCCGGGGTGCCCGGTCCACCGGGAGGCGGACGGTGGCGCCGCAGTTGCAGGTGAACTCCGGCTGGGGCCACTGGTCGTCCCGGCCGCAGTGCGGGCAGCGCATGCTCAGCCAGGAGTCCTCCCAGGAGCGGAAGCGGATCTGCACCGGTATGCCGCCGCGCAGCAGCGGCACCCGCAGCCGGGCCCCGCAGGGGCAGGGCAGGCTCGGCGGGTCGTACAGGTGCTCGCGGCGGCAGGCCGGGCAGCGGATCGGGCTCGCACCGTGCGGCCGGTCCGCCGCCGGCTCGTCGAAGTCGTCGGGCAGCGGTGCTCCGGGCATCGTGCACACCGTCCGTTCTGGTCGCCTGGCCTGGTCGGTCCCATCGTCCCCGATCCGACCGGCCGTCGGCCCGGATATCGGCAATCCTCAGGGAGAGACCAGGGGCACGTCAGGGGCGCACGGTCCCGTCGGGCGGGGGTTCAGCCCGCGCCCCACCGGGCCAGGTCCTCCGGGGTGTCCAGGTCGTCCGGGACGGCCACGTCGCCGCACTCGACCAGCTCGACCGGATGGGCGGCGAGCAGGGCGCGGGCCCCGGCGTCGCCGACCGCACCGGCGGCCGCCTCGGCGAAGTGCCGGGCACCGATCAGCACCGGGTGGCCGCGCCGCCCGTGGTAGCCGGCGGCGGCCAGTTCCGCACCGGCCGCGTGGGCGGCGAGCAGCCGGGCCACGGCCGCCGGCGTGACGCCCGGGGTGTCGACCAGCATCACCAGGGCGGCGGTGGCGTCCGGTGGCAGAGCGGCCAGCCCGGCGCGGAGCGAGGAGCCCATGCCGCCCTCCCAGTCGGGGTTGTCCACCAGGACGCTGGCCCCGGTGTCCACGGCGGCCCGGACCTGCTCGGCGGCGGCACCCAGCACCACCACCGCTCCGGCGCAGCCGCCCTCGCGGACCACCGTCAGCGCGTGCGAGAGCAGCGGGCGCCCCTGACGGGTGATCAGCGCCTTGGGGCGCCCGCCCAGGCGGCGTCCGCCGCCCGCTGCGAGGACCAGGGCCGGGACGTTCACGGGACTCATGCCGCTGCTCTCCTCCTACGCTCGCCGGACCGCGTTGCGTGCCGTATGGCCCATCCTGCTCCACGGCGCGCCCCCGGGGGCCCGTACGGAGAGTCTGGGGCCGGTGGGGAGGACGGGGCAGTTGTGCGATCGCACAGGGCGCCGCCGCAGGTCAGCGGGGTGGGCCGGTGCTTCCGCCGCTGGTGCTCGCCGGGGGGCGGGCCCTGTACTGGGCAGATGGACACCGCACCAAGCCCGCTGGTGGACCGCTTCGGCCGGGTCCACACCGATCTGCGGGTCTCGCTCACCGACCGCTGCAACCTGCGCTGCACCTACTGCATGCCGGCCGAGGGTCTGAACTGGCTGCCCCGGGCCGAGGTGCTCACGGACGACGAGGTCGAACGGCTGGCCCGGATCGCCGTCACCCGCCTCGGCATCACCGCCCTGCGGCTGACCGGCGGCGAACCGCTGCTCCGCCGCGGCCTGCCGGGCCTGGTGGGACGGTTGAGCGTGCTCGGGGCCGAGGTCTCGCTCACGACCAACGGCATCGGGCTGGCCCGCACGGCGGCCGACCTGAAGGCCGCCGGACTGCACCGGGTCAACGTCAGCCTGGACACCCTGCGGCCCGAACGCTACGCCGAGATCACCCGCCGGGACCGGATCGCCGACGTCTTCGCGGGCCTCGCCGCCGCCCAGGCCGCCGGACTGGCGCCGGTGAAGGTCAACGCGGTCCCGGTGCGGGGCGTCAACGACGACGAGATCGTGGAGCTGGTCGAGTTCGCGGCGGAGCACGGGTACCGGATGCGGTTCATCGAGTCGATGCCGCTCGACGCGCAGGGCGCGTGGGAGCGGGACCGGATGATCACGGCGGACGAGCTGCTCGCGGTGCTGACGGAGCGTTGGGAGCTGGTGCCGGTGGGGCGGCACGGCAACGCCCCGGCAGAGGAGTGGCGGATCGCCGGGACGGACGTGGTGGTCGGGGTGATCGCCTCGGTGACGCGGCCGTTCTGCGGCGGCTGCGACCGGGTCCGGCTGACGGCCGACGGGCAGCTGCGGAACTGTCTCTTCGCGACCGAGGAGTCCGATCTGCGGGCGCTGCTGCGCGGCGGTGCCGACGACGCGGCGATCGAACGAGCCTGGCGCAACACCATCGCCCGCAAGGGCCCGGGCCACGACATCAGCTCCGCCGACTTCGTCCAGCCCGCCCGCCCCATGTCGGCCATCGGGGGTTAGTGGTCACACCAGGGGCGCGAGGAACTGCGCGGGTCGGAAGGCGGCGCACCGGCAACTGAACCACCGTCGGCCAGTTGCAGGTGCTGCCGTTCCCCTCCGCGCAGTTCCTCGCGCCCCTGGCGCGCTGCCCTGCCGGTGCTCAGTCCTTGCAGCGGGTGCCCGGGGCGGGGAGGGTGCCGGTGGTGAGGAAGGTGTTGACGGCGGTCGTGGTGCAGGGGTTCTTGTTGTAGCCGGTGTGGCCCTCGCCCTCGCGGGTGAGGAGGGTGGCGTTGCCGAGCTCGGCGGTGAGCTGCTCGGCCCAGGCGTACGGGGTGGCCGGGTCGCCGGTGGTGCCGACGACCAGGACCGGGGGTGCGCCGGGGGCCTTGGCGGGGGCGGGCTGCTCGGTGGTCCGGTAGGGCCAGCTGCGGCAGTCCGGGTCGAAGAGGTCCTCGTCGGTGTAGCGGGCCGAGATCAGCGGTGCCTCGTCGTGCAGCTTCTGCCGGGCGGCCGCGAGCTGCGCCGCGGTGGGGACGTCCGCGCCCGGGTCCGCGCAGTGGATCGCGGTGTAGGCGTCGAGCATGTTGCTGTGCTTGCCGTCCTCGCCGCGGTCGTAGTAGTCGTCGGCCATCGCCTGCAGGTAGTCGCCCTTGTCGCGGAGCATCGCCCAGCCGAGGGCGTTGCGCAGGTACTCCCAGCTGGTGGCGTTGCCGTAGAGCATGCTCAGGGTGCCGGTCCAGGCGGAGGACGAGGTGAGCGAGCGGCCGTCGGTGGTGGTCAGCGGCTCCTTCTTCAGGCCGTCGAGGAAGGCGGCCAGCTTGGCGGGCGCCTGCGCGGGGTCCTTGCCGAGGCTGCACTGCTTCTGCTGCGCGCAGTCGGCGGCGAAGGCGCGCAGGGCCTTCTCGAAGCTGATGTTCTGCTGGACGGCGTGGTCGAGCTGACTGAGCGTCGAGTCCACGGCGCCGTCGAGGACGACCCGGCCGGCCTTGTCCGGGAACTGCTCCAGGTAGCGGGAGCCCAGGTAGGTGCCGTAGGAGAAGCCGAGGTAGTTGAGCTTGGCCTCGCCCAGGGCGGCGCGCAGGACGTCCATGTCGCGGGCGGCGTCGCGGGTGCCGACGTGGGGGAGCAGCGTGCCGGAGTTGGCCCGGCAGGCGTCGGCCATGGCCTTGCCGCGGGTGCCGTCCCGGGTGTCGGTGCTGTCGAAGGCGTCCCGGGCGCGGTCGTCCATGCAGTGCACGGCGGTGCTGGCGCCGACACCGCGCGGGTCGAAGCCGACCAGGTCGTAGCTCTCGCGCAGGCCGTCCTTGCCGAACTCGGTGCCCCGTTGGACCATGCCGGCGCCGGAGCTGCCGGGGCCGCCGGGGTTGAGCACCAGCGAGCCGATCCGCTTGCCGTCCTGGGCGGTCCGGCGGCGGGACAGGGCGATCTCGATGGTCTCGCCGCCCGGGGCGGCGTAGTCCAGCGGGACGCGCAGGCGCGCGCACTCCGCGGTGGACTCGTCGAGCTTCGCGGTCTTCGGGTCGTCCGTGCAGGCGGCCCAGGCCAACTGCTGGCCGTAGTACGGCTTGAGCGCGGGATCGGCCTCGCCGGTCGGCTTCGGGGTCGGGCTGGGGCTCGCAGCCGTGGTGGGGGTCTGCGTCGGGCTCGCGGAGCTGCTCGGCGCCGCCGTCTCGGTGCCGGAGGTGCACCCGGCGAGCAGGGCGGCCGCCAGGGCGACGGGGAGCAGGCGGCCGGAGAGCCGGGCGGTGTCGGTGATCACCGCCCATGGCTATCATCCGATCGCCCTGGTGATCATCTCGTTATCCGCCGCAGAGGCCCAGCATGGTCTTCTTGTCGGCCGGGACCACCGGGAGCTGGTACTTGAGGGAGACCTGGGCGAAGCGGACCGCGTAGGAGCAGCGGACCGCCTCGTTGGCCGGGAGCCAGGCGGAGGGGCCGGAGTCGCCCTTGGAGGCGTTCTGCGAGCCGTCGGCGGGGATCAGGTTGAGCGGGTCGTTGGCGATCTGGACGCGCTTGGCCTTGGTCCAGGCGGAGGCGCCCTGCTTCCAGTCGTAGGAGAGCGGCATCACGTGGTCGATCTGGATCTTCGTGGCCTGCTGCTTGGTCCACTGCACCGTCTGCCCGGTGTAGGGGTCGTAGATGGTCATCCCGGTGACCACGCAGGCGGAGCCGTCCTTGCGGGCCACGGACCGGCCGTCGCGGGCGAGCAGGTCGTCGCGGGTGCCGCAGTCGTTGTGGCCGAACGGGACGCCGTCGACGTTGTCCGTCCACGGCGGGCCGAACTGGTCGCGGTCGTACCCGGCTTGGGAGCCGGGCTCGGCGGTGGTGACCTTGGCGATCAGGTCGCGGGCGGCCTTCCTGTCCGCGTCGGTGGTGATCGGGGCCAGGCCGGGCTTGGTGCCGTCCGGGTTCTGCAGCGGGTTGGTGCCCAGGGCGGCGCCGTCGGCGGAGGAGGGGGCCTTGTCCTGGGAGGAGCCGGAGGGGCCGCAGGCGGCGAGGGCCGGGGCGAGCAGCAGGAGCAGGGCGGTCGCGGTGAGTGTGGTCCTGCGGGCGCGCACGTTTCTTCCCCCGGGTCGGTGGTGCGGTCGGTGACGGTGCACCAGCACAGCAGCCGCCTCACGGGGGGTCAAGTCGGCGCGACGGCGCGTCGGAACGGAGTGTGCAAGCACACACGCGCCCCTCGGCGGGGGAGCCGCCGAGGGGCGCGTGGTGGTGGGCCGTCAGCCCTTGGGCTGGGCCGTCAGGTCGTAGAGCGTGGTGGAGCCGACGGTCTTGGCGGTGAAGTTCTCCGTCACCCAGGAGGCGATCTCGGAGGACCAGTTGGAGCCGCCCATGCCGCCGCCGCCCATGCCGCCGCCGCCGATGAACCAGTGCACCTTGCCGTCGGTGACGTACTGCTTGAACTGCTCCAGGGAGAGGGAGGGGTCCGAGCCGTTGAAGCCGCCGAGCGCCATCACCGGTTCGCCGCTGGCGAGTTGGTAGCTGGCCTGGTTCTGGGAGCCGACCGCGGCGGCCGTCCAGGTGTACTTGTCGGCGTCCTGCCTGAGCAGCTGGGCCACCTCGTCGCTGACCTTGGCGCCGTTGAGCAGGCCACCCATGCCGCCGGTGCTGAAGCCGAACCGGGCCTCGCCGCCGCCGGGGAGCTGGCCGCCGCCCTGGGGGAACTGGCCGGTGCCGCCCGGGAGTTGGCCGCCGCCCTGCGGGAGCTGGCCGTTGCCGCCCGGGAACTGCCCCGTGCCGCCCGGGAACTGCCCCGTGCCGCCCGGGAACTGCCCCGTGCCGCCCGGGAACTGCCCCGTGCCGCCCGGGAACTGGCCGCGCCCGGTGCCGCCCTGCGGGAAGCCCCCGCCGTCGCCGTTCATCCGCATCCGGGGCCCGCCGCCGCCCGGCCCGAAGCCGTTGCCGCCCTCGACCCGGGGGCCGGCCGTCACGATGGAGCCGGTGTGCGGGGTCGCGACGGTCTCGACCGCGTAGGCCGCCGGACCGCCGAGGGCCGCCGCCAGGGCGGCCAGGCCGGCCACCGCGCCGAGCCGGGCGCCGGTGCGGCCGGGCAGGGTCAGCACGGGGGCGAGGGCCAGCACGAGCGCCGCCACCAGGCCGACGGCGAGCACGGCCCAGCGCAGCCACGGGAGGAACTCGGAGCTGCGGCCGAGCAGGACGTACGCCCAGACCGCCGTGACGGCTACGGTCAGCGCCAGCAGGGTCGCGTACGGGACCCTGGCCCGGGCTCGCCAGAGGCCGTCCGCGCCCATGCCGACCAGGGCGGCGACCGCCGGGGCGAGGGCCACGGTGTAGTACTGGTGGAAGATCCCGGACATGAAGCTGAAGGTCAGGCCGGTGCAGAGCAGCCAGCCGCCCCAGACCAGGAAGGCGGTGCGGGCGCCGTCGGTGCGCGGTGCGCGGCGGGTGGCCCAGAGGCCGAGCAGCAGCAGGATCAGGGCGGCCGGCAGCAGCCAGGCGATCTGGCCGCCGATGTCGCCGTCGAACAGCCGGCTGATGCCGGTGCTGCCCCACATGCCGCCGCCCTGCCCGCCGCCGGGGCGGCCTCCGCCGCCGACGCTGCCGGTCTCCTCGCCGGTGATCCGGCCGAGGCCGTTGTAGCCGAAGGTGACGGAGAGGAAGTCGTTGTCCTGCGAGCCGCCGATGTAGGGGCGTGAGGAGGCCGGGACCAGCTCGACGACGGCCACCCACCAGCCGGCGGAGACGATCAACGCCAGCGCGCCGTAGAGCAGTTGGACCACCCGTCGGCCGAGACCGGTGGGTGCGACCACCAGGTACACCAGGGCGAGGGCGGGCAGCACCAGGAAGGCCTGGAGGGTCTTGGTGAGGAAGCCGAAGCCGAGCATCACGCCGACGAACACCAGCCAGCGGGTGCTCGCGGTCTCGGTGGCCCGGACGGTGCCGTAGGCGGCCAGGGTGAGCAGCAGCACCAGCAGCGCGTCCGGGTTGTTGAAGCGGAACATCAGCGCGGCCACCGGGGTGAGCGCCAGCACCGCCCCGGCCACCAGGCCGCCGAGCGGGGAGAAGCGGCGGCGCACCGTCGCGTACACGGTGGCCACGGTGCCCACCGCCATCAGGACCTGGGGCATCAGCAGGCTGAAGGAGTTGAGGCCGAACACCCGGGCGGAGAGCGCCATCGGCCAGAGCGACATCGGCGCCTTGTCGACGGTGATGAAGTTGGCCGCGTCGGAGGAGCCGTAGAAGAAGGCCTTCCAGCTCTGCGAACCGGCCTGCACGGCCGCCGAGTAGAAGGAGTTGGCCCAGCCGTTGGCGGTCAGGTTCCAGAAGTAGAGGACCGCGGTCAGGGCCAGCAGGCCGAGCAGCGCCGGGCGGGCCCAGGCCGGGTCGTCGGGGCGGCCGCGCCAGGTGCGGGCCGGGAGGGTGGCCAGCCGGGCGGACCAGGTGGCCGGGCCCTCGGGGCCGGTGGCCGGCAGCGGAAGGGAGGGGAAGAGCGGGGGGACCTCGGCCCGGGCCGGTGGCGTCGGGGCGGCGGGCGGCTCCGGCGGCGGGTAGTTCGCAGCCTCGGGCCACGGTTCGCTGGTCGGAGGTGGGGAACTGGTCGTGGTCATGGGGATACGCTCGGGCGTCCCCCTGAGATTCCGATGAGGGGCGGCTGTGAGCCGCTTTCAAATCCGGCCGCCCCGTTCCCCGGCGGGACTCAGGCGGACTGAACCTGCGTCAGGTGCTTGCCGAGCCACTCCAGCGCGGGCGGGATCTCCCTGGTCCAGGTGTGGAAGTTGTGGCCGCCGCTGTCCAGGGTGATGGTCGCCATCCGGGTCGGCGCCTTGAAGTTGGCGACCATCTCCTTGGTGGCCTGGTAGTTGTACTCGTTGTAGCTGGTGGCCAGCAGCAGCGAGACCGCCGGGGCGGGCCGGTTCTTCAGCAGCCAGACCAGGTCGTTCTCCTTCTTCAGCTGCTCGTCCCCCTCGAACAGGTCGCCGGTGGTGGCGTCGATCGGGGTGGTGTAGTAGCCGGAGAGCGAGATCGCCGTGCGGTACGAGTCCGGCTTGCGCAGTGCGAACTTGAGGGCGCAGTACCCGCCGGTGGAGTTGCCGATCGCGACCCGCTGGTCGGGCTGGTCCGACACCCGGTAGGAGGCGGCGACCGCCTTCGGCAGGTCCTCGGTGAAGTACGTCTCCACCTGCGGGCCGCGCGGGACGTCGACGCACTCGGTGTCCCGGTTGCCGACCACGGTCGGACGCATCATCACCAGCACGGTCGGCGGCAGCTTGCCGGACTCGATCGCGGCCAGCGTGGAGGCCGGGTACTCCAGCAGCGAGATCAGCTTCTCGGCCGACCCCGGGTAGCCGGAGAGCACCAGCGCCATCGGGAACCTGCGGTGGTCGTAGTCGGTCTGGAAGTACTGCGGCGGCAGGTAGACGTAGGCGTCGCCGCTGATGCCGGACTTGGCGCCCTTGATGGTGACCTGCTGGATCACCCCGGCCCGCTCGCGGGAGGAGCCCTGCGAGGAGTACACCTTCTGCTCCCCGCGCAGCGCCACCGCCTTGCCGGGCTGCTGCTCCACCACCACGCCGGGGCTGCCGCTGGTGCCGAGCAGGTCGGTCCAGCTGGTGTAGAAGCCGAAGTAGGAGTTGGCCACCAGGCCCATCGCGGCCAGCAGGGCGACCTGCGCCACCAGGAAGGCGCCGATCCGCCCGGCCCAGGCCTTCCACCCCTTCCCCGCGAGCCGCGGCCAGAGCCACATGGTGAGCACGAACGCCACCACCGCGAGGACGACGGCGACGATCTGGATCGGGGTTCCGGTCAAGCTGGGCACTTGCTGATCGTAGATGAGAGATTCCTGTGTCCGGTGCTCCGGGGCCCCGGACTGCCCCGTTCCGCACCGGGTCTGCCCCCGCGATCACGCCGGGACTGCCCTCCCGCTCGTGCTATAAACGGCCGCATGAGCGAAGCCCTGGCGCGGCGGCCCGCGACGCTGGAGGACGTGGCCCGGGAGGCGGGGGTCTCGCGATCGACCGTCTCACGGGTGATCAACAACATCCGGAACGTGGACCCCGAGCTCCAACAGGTGGTCCGGGACGCGGTGGCCGCCACCGGTTACGTCCCCAACGCGGCCGCCCGCGCCCTGGTGACCAGACGGGCCGGGGCGGTGGCGCTGGTCTTCTCCGGTGCGCCCGGGCAGGGCGAGATCTTCACCGACCCCTTCTTCGGACGGGTCGTCAGCGGAGTGATCGGTGCGCTGCGCCCGCTCGGCGTGCACCCCGTGCTGATGCTGGCGGACGACGCGGCGGCCCGCGAGGAGGTGCTCTCCTTCCTCCGGCAGGGCAACGCCGACGGCGCGATGCTGGTCTCCACCCGGGCCGGGGACCCGCTGCCCGGCCGACTGGTGGAGGCCGGGCTGCCCGTGGTGGTCTTCGGCAGCCCGCCGGAGGGCCTGGCCGACGGGCTGAGCTGGGTCGACCTGGCCAACGTGGAGGGCGGCCGACTGGCCGCCGGGCACCTGCGCGACCGCGGCTGCCGCCGGATCGTCTCCATCGCCGGGCCCTCCGCGATCTCCGCCGGGCGGGACCGGGAGGCGGGGGTGCGCGAGGTGCTCGGTGACCTGCCGTCGGCCGAGGGCGACTTCGGGCAGGCCAGCGGGGCGGCGGCGATGGCGCGGCTGCTCGCCGCGCACCCGGACCTGGACGGTGTGGTGGCCGCCAACGACCTGATGGCCCGGGGCGCGGTCGCGGTGCTCGCCGAGCACGGGCGGCGGGTGCCGCAGGACGTGGCGGTGGTGGGCTTCGACGACAGCAGTGCGGCCACCGGCGGGCTGCCCCTGCTGTCGACGGTCCGTCAGCCGGTGGAGCGGATGGCCGCCGAGATGGCCCGCATCCTGCTGGAACGCGTCGCCGACCCGGCGGCCGGGCCCGCCTCGGTGGTCTTCGAACCGGAGCTCGTCGTCCGCGACTCCGCCTGACCGCCGAGGGCCGGAAGGGGAACGGCAGCACGTGCAACTGGCTGACGTGCCCCGATCTCACGCCGGTCCGCCTTCCGGACTCGCGCAGTTCCTCGCGCCCCTGACGGGTCAGGTCACGCAGAAGCCGTAGGTGCGGGAGCCGAACTCGCGGCCGTCGGCCGTCCTCGCGCGGACGTCGAGGTAGTGGTCACCGCTCTCGGTGGGGGTCCAGGTGGTGAGGGTGGCCCGGCCGTGGTGGCGGGCCGGGAGGGTGTGCTCCTCGCCGCCGTCGACGGAGTAGACGTAGGAGACCACGCCGGGCGCGTGCGGGGTGAAGGTGAAGGTGCCCGGGGTGCCGACGCCGCCGCCGCACCGGTTCTCCGGGTAGACCGCCGAGCCGACGCCGGTGGCGACCGCCTCGCCGCTGAACCACCAACGCTCGTCGCTGATCCAGCCGTTGGCGCTCCGGCTGGACACCCGGAGGCTGGTCCCCTCGGTCAGCAGGACCGGAAGGACGGCCGTGCCGTCCTTCCTCGCCGCCACCTCGACCGTCCGGGTGTCGTCCTCCGACTCGATCTCCACCGCGTAGGAGACGATCCGGCTGACGGACTGCGCGTGCGCGTTCGGGGTCAGCCGCAGCGGCACGGTGGTGCCCAACTCGACCAGCGGCGGGACGGCCGCGACGGACGGGGCGGTGGACCGCAGGTTGAACTGGTAGGTCACCCGGGAGGACTGGTTCATGGACCGGTCGAGGCTCACCACCGTGAGGGTGTGGCGGGAGAACCAGCCGGCCGGCGGCAGCAGCTTGACGGTGGCCCGGCCGCCGAGCCGGTCGGCGCGGACGTAGTGGTCGGCGTCGGCGTACGGGTCGGTGGGCTTGGGGATGCCGTATTGGCCGATCGCGGTGCCGTGCACCGGCAGCTCGCCCCAGGAGAACTCGAACCCGGCCACGTCCCCCGTGCCGTTGGCGTCGAAGGTGAACTCGACCGGCTCGCCGCCGTCGCTCCACTGGCCCTCGGGGTAGTTCGAGGAGGTGACCAGCGGCGCGGTGGCCGGGCGGGTGTTGTCGACGGCGAAGTAGCACGGTGCGGACCAGCCGGAGACCTCGCTCCCGGCCACGCTGCGCACCGCCCAGCCGTAGGTGGGGCCCTCCGTGAGCGCCGCCATCGGCACGGTGACCGGGGCCTCGAAGCGGGTGCTCACCTCGGTGCTGGTGAGGGTGGCGGTCCGGGCCGGGTCCTCGACGGGCCAGAACCGGTACTCGGCGGCCAGGTAGGGGTGCCCGGTGGGGTCGGTGTGCTGCGGGACTCCCATCAGCTCGACCCCGTTGCCACCCCACAGACGGGTGGGGGCTCCGGGCGCGGTGGAGCAGAAGTTCAGCCCGTTGAACAGGTCGGTGGGAACGGCCGGCGCGCCGGTGGTGGCACCGGCCGGAGGTGCGGTGAGCAGGACGAGCGCGAACGTTCCGGCTGAGGCCAGTGCCGTGCGCACCCTGGAACCGGTGAATCCGGTCATGTGTGATTTCCTCCCCCGTGGAAGGCCCGTTTCGGCTGGCCGGGGGAAATGTTAGGTGAATTCCCTTGCTGTTCAAGGGAATTGATCGTAACAATGCCGCACCGATGGGTCGGGACTTCCGACATTCGGGGATGAGGTGGGAGACTCGGGGCAGATCCGATGAGAGGAAGCGCGATGGGATTCAAGCGACTGCTGGCCGGTCTCGGGGCCGGTGGTGCCTCGGTGGAGACGGTCCTCGCCGACCCGAACGTGCTGCCCGGAGGCACGCTCCACGGTGAGGTGCGGATCCAGGGCGGCAAGGTGGACCAGCGGATCGAGGGGCTGACCCTCAGCCTCCAGGCCCGGGTCGAGGTGGAGAGCGGCGAGGGCGAGCACCACCAGGACATCCGCTTCCAGCCGACCCGGCTCGGCGGGGAGTTCGAGCTCAAGGAGGGCGCGCTGCACGCCGTGCCGTTCGCGATCCCGGTGCCGTGGGAGACGCCGGTGACGGCGGTCGGCGGGCAGCAGCTTCGCGGCATGGTGCTCGGCGTGCACACCGAGCTGGCGATCGACCGCGCGGTGGACGCGGGCGACCTCGACCCGATCGTGGTCCACCCGCTCCCGGTGCAGCAGGCGATCCTGGACGCGTTCGGCCGGCTCGGCTTCGGTTTCCGGAGCGCGGACCTGGAGCGCGGCCACATCCGCAACACCCGCCAGCGGCTGCCGTTCTACCAGGAGATCGAGTTCTTCGCGCCGCAGCAGCAGTACCCGGGCCTGAACCAGGTCGAGCTCTCCTTCGTGGCGGACGAGCACGCGGTGGACGTGGTGCTGGAGATGGACAAGAAGGGCGGCCTCTTCACCGAGGGGTCCGACACCTTCCGCTCCTTCACCGTCGCGCACGCGGACGTGAACGCCACGGACTGGGCCGGGTACCTGCACCAGTGGCTCCATTCGGTGGGCGGCCAGCGCGGCTGGCTCTGATCCGACCGGTCCCGCGCCTACGGTGACGGGATGTCAGTGAGTCGCAGGGCGCTCCTCGGCGGGGTGACGGTGGGCCTGGTGGCTGCCTGCGGCGGCCCGGTGACGGCACCACCGTCACCCGCCGCGTCCTCGGCCCCGCCGTCCTCCGCCCCGCCGAGCCCGTCGCCGAGCCCGTCGCCCGCGCCCCCGCCGACCCGGGCGGAGGTGGTCGCCCGGTACGGCGGGCAGCCCGCCGGGCGCTGGGGGACGGACGTGCCCGGCGTGCTCGACCGCCTGGCGGGGGAGGAGGTCGCACTCACCTTCGACGCCTGCGGCGGCCCCGGGGGCAGCGGGTGCGACGAGGCGCTGCTGCGGACGCTGCGTCAGCACGCCGTGCCCGCCACCCTGTTCGTGAACGCGCGCTGGCTGGCGGCCGATCCGGGGCGGGCCCGGGAGCTGGCCGCCGATCCGCTGTTCGAGCTGGCCAACCACGGCACCGCGCACCGCCCGCTCTCGGTGGACGGCCGCTCCGCGTACGGGATCGCCGGGACCCGGGACGTCGGCGAGGTCTACGACGAGGTGGCCGCCAACCACCAGGGGCTGGCCGAACTGACCGGCCGTCCGCCGCGCTTCTTCCGCTCCGGCACCGCGCACTACGACGAGACCGCCGTCCGGGTGGTCGGTGAGCTGGGCGAGCGGGTGGCCGGGTTCACCGTGAACGCCGACGCGGGGGCCACCTTCAGTGCTGGCCAGGTGCGGCAGGCGCTGGCTGCGGTCGGCCCCGGGGCGATCGTGATCGCGCACGTCAACCGGCCCGGGCACGGCACCGCCGCCGGCTTCGCCGCCGTGCTGCCGGAACTGCTCGGTGCCGGGCGGAGGTTCGTACGCCTCTCGAATGGTGTAGACCACCTGGGTTAGCCGCTATCGTGCCGGTCAACCACCGGGAGGGCCAGCCATGACCACCACCAGTACCACCACCGAGCGAGTGCGCACCGTCCGGGCCGGGACGGCCTCCGGCGAGGTGATCCGCTGCGGGGTCTCCGACGCGATGCTGGCCGAGCTGGCGGTCTCCGTCGTCTTCTTCTACGACCGCCCGCTGGACGAGCAGCGGCTCGCGGACGGCCTGGCGGTGGCGCTGGGCCGGGTGCCGATGTTCGCCGGACGGCTGCGGAGCACCGGTGCGGACCTGGAGATCGTCTGCTCCGACGCGGGCGTCCCGATGGTCTCGGCGGACGCCCCCGAGGCCCTGGGCGAGGCGCTCGGCCGGATGACCCTGGCGGCCTCCGGGTACGTCGACCACGTCGCCGCCCAGGCCGTTCACGAGGGCGAACTCCCGCTGTTCACCGTCCGGTTGACCCGCCTCGCGGACGGCGGGACGGCGCTGGGATGCTCCTGGCACCACGTGCTCGGGGACGTCCAGACCTTCATGACCCTGATGCGGGCCTGGTCGGCGGCGGTGCACGGCGCCGAGCTGCCGGAGGTGCTGCCGGTCGAGGACCGGGAGGCGTACCTGGCCTCGGTGCTGCCCGAGCGGGACTCCGGGCGGCTGGGGTTCAGGATCCCCGGGCCTGAGGAGGCGGAGCTGCTGGGCCGGGAGTTCGCGGTCGCGGCCCGGGCCAACCGCACCGTGCAGGTGTACTTCACCGACGCCGAAGTCGCCCGGCTGCGGGCCGGGTTCGAGGAGTCGGCGGGGCGCCGGCTGTCGGTCAACGACGTGCTCTGCGCCCATGTGGTCACCGCGGTCCGTCGACTGGACGAGGACCACGAGGCCCGCACCCTGGTGCTGCCGGTGAACGTGCGCCGCCACCTGGGCCTGCCGGCCGGCGGTCTGGGCAACGTGCTGGGGGAGATCGTGCTGAGCTGCCCGGCCGACGCCGATCCGGCCGCGCTGGCCGCCGAGATCCGGGCCGGGGTGGAGGGCTTCCTCACCGACCACCTCAGCCTGCGGACCAACCGTGACTTCCTCGCCGGGCTCGGCCGGGAGCGGCTGCGCGAGTGCGTCCCGCTCGGCTTCGACCCGGGAGCCAAGACCTTCACCCTCTCCACCTGGTCCCGCTCCGGGGTCTACGAGCTGGCCTTCGAGGGGCACCGGCCGATCGCCTTCAGCCCGGCCGCCAGCGTCCAACTCCCCTGGGTTTCCTGGCTGGTGGAGGGTTTCGAGGGGAGCGGTCACCTGCTCACCGTCTCGCTGCCGGTCCGGCTGGCCGGCCGGCTGCGCACCGAGGCGGGGCAGGCCCTGCTGCACTCGCACCGGGCGGCCGACGAGCAACTCCCGGCGATCGCGCGGCAGATGAAGAAGCTGGCCTGACCGCAGGCCGCCGGCCCGCCCCCACCTCCGCCGAGGTGGGGGCGGGCCGCCGCGTCAGCGGGCCGGGGTCACGGGAAGGAGACCACGGTGGACGGGGTGGTGCCGGTGCCCGAGGTGGCGGCGCCGGTGGAGTTGACCACGTGGTTGTACTGGCCGTTGCCGCCCAGCGAGACCACCGAGAGGTCGTGGAACTTCACGCCCGGGCGGACCGGGGCCTCGAAGCCGTGCTCCTGGCGGATGCTCGGGTCCACGTTGTAGTAGCAGTAGCTGCCCAGGCCCCAGCCCTCGTGGGTCTGGACGTCCGGGCCGACCCGGTAGGCGGCGTAGCCTTGGGTCGAACCGTTCTGCACCGCGGCCTGGTTGGGGGCGTCGTAGGCCTTCTCGTTCTGGAAGAAGATGGTCTTGCCGCGCTCGCCGAACCACTGCACGTCGTACTTGTTGAAGTGCTCGACGAACAGACCGGTGGTCAGCACGTCGTCGCCGTTCACGATCAGACCGTAGTCCGAGCGGTTGGTCTCCCAGCCGACGCCGTCACCGTGGTCGGCCCGCCAGAGCCAGGTGTGGTCCACGATCACGTCGTCGCTGTTGACCACGACGGCCGTGGTGGCCTTGCCGGCGCCCGCGCCGCCGACCCGGACGAAGACGTCCTGGACGGTGGTGGGGTTGGCGGTGTGGTCGGCCGAGGCACCGGTGGGCCCGACCTCCAGCAGGGTGGGGGAGTTGACGGTGCCGGCGTCGATCAGGAAGCCGGCCAGCTTCACGCCGTCCACGTCGGCGACCTTCATCGCGGTGACGCCGTTGTCCGGGACGAGGGTGGCCAGGCCGAGGCCGAGCACCACGGTGTCCGGGCGGGTCACGTTGATCGTCTGGTCGACGTGGTAGACGCCGGGCGTGAACAGCAGGTTGAGGCCCTGGGCCAGCGCCGCGTTGATGGTGGCGGCGGTGGCGCCGGCCTTCACCACGTAGAACTGGGAGAGCGGGACGGAGCTGCCCTGCGGCGTGCCGTTGCCCCAGCTGGTGCCGCGCGCGTCGGTGCGCTTGGCCGGGACGAAGACCTTGTAGTCGGCGCCGTCCAGGTAGAGGAAGGGCTTCTCCCGGGAGACCGGGGTGGTGTCCAGGGTGGTGTAGGCGGGGTTCGGGAAGCTCTGCGCGGGAGCGCCCTGGACGCCGGAGAAGACCTGGTTCCAGACCGAGTTGGAGAAGCCGCCGATCGAGCTGTCCCGGGTGTACCACTGCTGCTGCGAGTAGTTGCCGATCTGGCCGTCGATCTTGCTGTCGGCGATGTACCCGCCGCTGGCCCAGCCGTAGCCGTTGGGGGCCAGGTTGAGGCCGCCCTTGACGTGCATCCGGCGGAACGGCGCGGCCTGGGCGACGGCCCAGCGGTCGGTGCCGCTCACCGGGTTGAGGGCCAGGTTCTCGGTGGAGCGCCAGAAGTTCTGGGTGGCGTTGCCGTTGGACCAGCCGGCGTCCACGGTGACGTCACCGTTGATGGTGGTGTCGTCGGGGGAGAGGCCGAGGCCGCTGACCGAGGTGTAGAAGCCGACCTGGGCGTTGAGGTTGTTGTACGTGCCCGGCTTGAAGAGGAACTGGTAACGCCCGCTGCCGAACTGGGCCGACTCCTGCTGCTGGAAGACCTGGTCCAGCTTGGCCTGGATGTTCGGGGTGGACGGGTCGAAGACGATCACGTTGGGGCCGAGGTCGCCACCGCCCTGGATCGGGGGCAGGCCGGTGCCGGTGTTGACCTTGAAGTCCCAGAGCGAGTAGCCGTACCCGGTGCCCCGGGTCAGGCCGTTCATCCGGACGTAGCGGCCGGAGCCGGAGACGTCCAGGGTCTCGGTGCCGCCCGCGCCGTTGGTGGTGCTCTGGATGGTGGTCCAGGCGTTGCCGTCGGCCGAGGTCTGGATCTGGTACGACTTCCCGTACGCGGCCTCCCAGTTGAGCACCACCCGGCAGAGCTGCTGGACCGAGCCGAGGTCCACCTGGAGCCACTGCGGGTCACTGGCCGCCGAGGCCCAGCGGGTGCCGGAGTTGCCGTCGGTGGCGGCCGAGGCCGGGGTGCCGCCGTTCTCGGTGGAGGAGGCGGTGGTGGGGCGGCCCTGGGCGGCGTCGGTGGTGGAGCAGGTGGAGCCGCCGGTCTGGGTGCCGAAGACCTGGAACTCCCAGAGCGAGTAGCCGTACCCGGTGCCCCGGGTCAGGCCGTTCATCCGGACGTAGCGGCCGGTGCCGGTGACGTTCAGGGTCTCCACGCCGCCGGTGCCGTTGGTGGTGGTGTGGATGGTGGTCCAGGCGTTGCCGTCGGCCGAGGTCTGGATCTGGTACGACTTCCCGTACGCCGCCTCCCAGTTGAGCACCACCTTGCTGATGGTGGAGCCGGCGCCGAGGTCGACCTGGAGCCACTGCTGGTCGCTCGCGGCGGAGGACCAGCGGGTGGCGGTGGAGCCGTCCACGGCGAGGGCCGCGGCGGTGCCGCCGTTCTCGGTGGAGGAGGCGGTGACCGTCTTGCCCTGGGAGATCAGGGCGTCGGCGGCGTGGGCGGTGGTGCCGGGCAGGGCGAGCAGTGCTCCGGAGAGCAGTGCCAGCGTGGTGGCGGTCGCGGCCGTGCCGCGTGCCGAGGTGAGCCTCACGGGCTTCTCCTGCGGTGGGTGGGGGGTGGGGGTCGGGAGGCGCGGACGGTGGACACTACACACCGGCGGATCTTCGGAGAGCGCTCCCCGGTGGGAGTCTGGAGGGCCCAACTCGCGGCTGTCAAGCACCCGGTGGAAACCTGACGGAAACCGGGGAGACCCGACGTGTACGCCCAAGTGCGGGCTCCTGGAAGGGAGTTCGCGCAGGTGGGGGACCCTGCGCGTACCCGTGCGGACGGCCTCCGGAGTTCGCCGCGCCGCCGCCCCTCGCCCCGTCCGGATCTCGCCCCGTCCCGCTCCCGCGCCTCGAGCCGGAGACCCGCCGGAGGCGGCGACTCCGGTCGGCAGCCGGTTCCCGCTACGCGGGGGCGAGCCGGCGGAGCTCCCCGCCCGAGGTGAGGAAGTGCGTCAGCGGCAGGGTGGCCGCGCCCACGGTGACGGCGTCCGGGCCCAGCCGGCCCAGGGTGATGGTGGTCTGGGCGCGCGGGAAGCGCAGGGCGTACTCGGTGGCGGCGGCCTCGATGCCCGGGAGCAGCCGCGGCCCGAGCAGCAGCCCGGCCCAGCCGCCGATCACGATCCGTTCGGGGTTGAAGAGGTTGACCAGGTCGGCGATGGCCGCGCCCAGGTACTCGGCGGCCTCGGCGAGCAGGGCCTCCGCCGCCGGGTCGCCCGTTTCGGCGGCGGCCAGCAGGGCGGCCAGGCCCTCCTTCTCCGAGCTGCCGGGCGGCGCCGCGCCCCACCGCTCGACCAGCGCCTCCGCGCCGACGTACGCCTCCAGGCAGCCCTTCGAGCCGCACCGGCAGAGCCGCCCGCCGACGTGCACCTTGGTGTGGCCCCACTCGCCCGCGCTGCTGGTGGCGCCGCGGAAGCGCGAGCCGTCGGCGATCACGCAGGCCCCGACGCCGGAGCCGAACAGCGCGACCACCGCGTGCCGCGCACCCTGCCCGGCACCGAACCACATCTCGGCCTGCCCCAGGGTCTTGGCGCCGTTGTCCACGTAGAGCGGCAGGTCGGTGCCGGCCCGGAGCAGCCGGCCGAGCGGCACGGCGTCCCAGCCGACGGTCTGGCTGTGCACCACCACGCCGTACCCGTCCGAGTCGGGCTCGCCCTGCTCCACGATGCCGGGCACGCCGATGCCGACCCCGAGCACGGTGCCGCGGTCCACTCCGGTGCGCTCCAGCACCTCGCCGATGCCGGTGAGCATCAGCTCGACCACGTGGTCCACGTCGTGACCGTGGTCGGAGAGCGGGTGGTCGCTGGCGGCCAGCTCGGTCAGCGCCAGGTCGAAAAGCGCGACCCGCACCTGGGTCTCGCCCACGTCCACCCCGATCAGGTGCGCCCGGTCGGGGGTGACCTGGAGCAGGATCCGCGGGCGGCCGCCGTCGGAGTCGACCGAGCCGCACTCCTCCACCAGCCCGTCGGCGATCAGTTCGCCCACCACGTTGCTGACCGAGCCGCCGCTCAGGCCGCTGATCCGCCCCAACTCCTGTCTGCTCAGCGGACCTTCGAAGTACAGCCGGTGCAACAGGGTGGAACGGCTGCCCCGTCGCAGGTCACGGACGGTCTGCTTGCCTCGCTCTGCCATCTGGTCTCCCTCCTGACTCGAATCTATCGCTGCGCGGACTCTTGACGCCAGCTTTTCTCACACGTTAAATCACGGTCCGAAGTAAGCATCTGAGCTCGCGGTTCCACGGCGGCTCACACTTCCCCCGAATCCCACCACCCACTCGTCCGAGAGGGACACGGTCATGCGCTTCCACCGTCTCGCCGCAGCCACCGCTCTGGTCTCCGTCCTCACCCTGACCGCCACCGCCTGCGGCGGCGGGTCCTCCTCCGAGGGCGGCGACAACAGCGCCCCGAAGGAACTCACCTACTGGGCCAGCAACCAGGGCACCAGCCTGGAGAACGACAAGCAGGTCCTGGAGCCCGAACTGAGAAAGTTCGAGCAGCAGACCGGGATCAAGGTCAAGCTCGAGGTCGTCCCCTGGTCCGACCTGCTGAACCGGATCCTGGCCGCCACTGCGTCCGGCCAGGGCCCCGACGTGCTGAACATCGGCAACACCTGGTCCGCCTCGCTGCAGGCCACCGGCGCCCTGCTGCCGTTCGACGAGGCCACCTTCGGCAAGATCGGGGGCAAGGACCGCTTCACGCCGTCCACCATCGCCTCCGCCGGCGCGGCGGGCAAGGACCCGGCGGCCGTCCCGCTGTACTCCATGGCCTACGGCCTCTACTACAACAAGAAGCTCTTCCAGCAGGCCGGCATCGCCCAGCCCCCCGCCACCTGGGACGAGCTGCTGACGGACGCCCAGAAGCTCACCAAGGACGGCAAGTTCGGCCTCGCCATCGAGGGCGGCAACGTCTCGGAGAACGTCCACCACGCCTTCGCCTTCGGCAAGCAGCACGGCGCCGACTGGTTCGACGCCTCCGGCAAGCCCGCCTTCGCCACCCCCGAGGCGGTCGCCGCGGTCAAGCAGTACGTCGACTTCATCGCCAAGGACAAGATCGCCGCCCCCGGCAACGCCGAGTACGCCGCCAACCAGTCGGTGACCGACTTCGCCAGCGGCAAGGCCGCGATGCTGATGTGGCAGGCGGCCGGTGCCTCGCTCAAGTCGCACGGCATGGCCCCCGAGGACTACGCCGTCGCGCCGATCCCGCTGCCGGCCGGCGCGTCCGGTGCCAAGGCCACCACCTCGATGGTCGCGGGCATCAACCTGGCGGTCTTCAAGAACACCAAGAACACCGACGGCGCGCTGCAGTTCGTGAAGTTCATGACCAGCAACGAGGAGCAGGTCCAGCTCAACAAGACCTACGGCTCCATCCCGCCGGTCAAGGAGGCCCAGGCCGATCCCGCCTTCTCCACCCCGGAGTTGAAGACCCTGGCCACCGTGCTGCAGACCAGCGCCGCCCCGCTGCCGCAGGTGGCGAACGAGAGCCAGTTCGAGACCCTGGTCGGCACGGCGGTGAAGAACCTGCTGGCCGCGGCCGCCTCCGGCAAGCCGGTCACGGACGAGTCGGTCAAGGCCGAACTCACCAAGGCCCAGCAGCAGATGCCGGCCTAGAGCTCCCGGCTGTTGGGGGGCGGCGTCACGACGCCCGGGCTGTCGCCTGGACGGCTTCTCCTCAGTCGCCGCAGCTCCGCTGCTACTCCTTCGTCGGCGCCGCCCAGACTCGGCCCGGACGCCGCTCCTTCTCCCACCCCCCAACAGCCGGAAGCTCTTTGATCTGATGCGACAGCGATTCGGCCGACGTGCCCTGCCCTACCTGCTCCTGCTCCCGGCGCTCGCCCTGGAGCTGCTGATCCACCTGGTCCCGATGGTGGTCGGCATCGCGATGAGCTTCAAGCAGCTCACCCAGTTCTTCATCCGGGACTGGTCGGCCGCGCCCTGGTCCGGCCTCGCCAACTACCGCGTGGCGGTGGACTTCGACGCACCGATCGGCCGATCGCTGCTGCACTCGTTCTGGGTCACCTGTACGTTCACCGCCCTGGCGGTCGGGCTCTCCTGGCTGCTGGGGACGGCGGCGGCGGTCTTCCTGCAGCAGGAGTTCCGGGGGCGGGGCCTGCTCCGCACCCTGTTCCTGGTGCCGTACGCGCTGCCGGTCTACGCGGCGGTGATCACCTGGTCGTTCATGTTCCAGCGGGACACCGGCCTGGTGAACCACTTCCTGGTGGACCAGCTCCACCTGCTGGACGAGAAGCCGTTCTGGCTGATCGGCGAGAACAGCTTCTGGGCCCTGGTGGTGGTCGCGGTCTGGAAGACCTGGCCGTTCGCCTTCCTGACCCTGATGGCCGGCCTGCAGAACATCCCGCGCGAGCTCTACGAGGCCTCCGCGATCGACGGGGCCGGGGTCTGGCAGCAGATCCGCCGGATCACCCTGCCGTCCCTGCGGCCGGTCAACCAGGTGCTGGTGCTGGTGCTCTTCCTCTGGACCTTCAACGACTTCAACACCCCCTACGTGCTGTTCGGCAAGTCCGCCCCCGAGCAGGCCGACCTGATCTCCATCCACATCTACCAGTCCTCCTTCGTCACCTGGAACTTCGGCTCCGGCTCGGCCATGTCCGTGCTGCTGCTGCTCTTCCTGCTGCTGGTGACGGCGGTCTACCTGTTCGTCGGCTCGCGCCGGAGGGACGCCGATGCTTAAGCCTCCTTCGTCCTTCCGCTGGGCCCGCCGGGTGTTCCTCACCCTGCTGACCGCCTTCGTGCTGGCGCCGGTGCTGGTGATGCTCAGCTCCTCGCTCAAGCCGCTGCGCGACGTACAGGGCCCGTTCCGCTGGATCCCCAGCGAGCTGACGCTCCGTCCGTACGTCGACATCTGGACGACCGTCCCGCTGGCCGACTACTTCGTCAACTCGCTGATCGTGTCGGTGAGCGCGACGCTCTGCTCGGTGGCCATCGCGGTCTTCGCGGCCTACGGGGTGAGCCGCTACCGCTTCCGCGGCCGCAAGCTCTTCACCGTCACGGTGCTCTCCACCCAGATGTTCCCCGGCATCCTCTTCCTGCTGCCGCTCTTCCTCATCTTCGTGAACCTCGGCAACGCCACCGGCATCGCCCTCTACGGCAGCCGGGGCGGGCTGATCCTCACCTACCTCACCTTCTCGCTCCCGTTCTCGATCTGGATGCTGGTCGGCTACTTCGACTCCATCCCGCGGGACTTGGACGAGGCGGCGGCGGTGGACGGCTGCGGCCCGCTGCGCACGCTGCTGCGGATCGTGGTCCCCGCGGCCACCCCCGGCATCATCGCCGTCTCGGTCTACGCCTTCATGACCGCCTGGGGCGAGGTGCTGTTCGCCTCGGTGATGACCAACAAGACCACCCGCACCCTGTCCGTCGGCCTCCAGGGGTACGCCACCCAGACCGACGTGTACTGGAACCAGGTGATGGCCGCCTCCCTGGTGGTCAGCGTCCCCGTGGTCGCCGGATTCCTCCTGCTGCAGCGCTACCTGGTGGCCGGCCTCACCGCCGGCGCCGTCAAGTGACCCTCTTCTCCGTCCCCTTCGAAAGGCAAGCTGACATGGAACTCCGTTCTCTCCCCGACGACTTCGTCTGGGGCGCGGCCACCGCCGCCTACCAGATCGAGGGCGCCGTCGCCGAGGACGGCCGGGCCCCGTCGATCTGGGACACCTTCTCCCACACCCCGGGCAAGGTCGACAACGGGGACACCGGTGACGTGGCGTGCGACCACTACCACCGCTGGCCGGAGGACCTCGGCCTGGCCTCCCGGCTGGGCCTGGGCGCCTACCGCTTCTCGATCGCCTGGCCCCGCGTGGTGCCGCAGGCCGACGGCGTGGTCAACCCGGCCGGGCTGGACTTCTACGACCGGCTGGTGGACGCCCAGTTGGAGGCCGGCCTCACCCCCTTCCCCACCCTGTACCACTGGGACCTCCCGCAGGCCCAGCAGGACCGGGGCGGCTGGGCCGAGCGCGCCACGGCCGAACGCTTCGCCGAGTACGCGGCCGTGGTGGCCGAGCGCCTCGGCGACCGGGTGACCAACTGGGCCACCCTCAACGAGCCGCTCTGCTCCGCCTGGATCGGCCACCTCGACGGCAACATGGCCCCCGGCATCAAGGACCTCACCACCGCCGTCCGGGCCTCCTACCACCTGCACCTCGGCCACGGCCTCGCCGTGCAGGCCCTGCGGGAGTCCGTGCCGGGCGCGAAGATCGGCATCGTCAACAACCTCAGCACCATCGAGCCGGCCTCCGGCTCGGCCGCCGACCTGGCGGCCGCCGTCCGCGCCGACGGCCACATCAACCGGTGGTGGCTGGACCCGGTCTTCGGGCGCGGCTACCCCGAGGACATGGTCAAGCTCTACGGCGTCGAACTCCCGGTCCGGGAGGGCGACATGGAGCTGATCGGGGCCCCGCTGGACTGGATCGGCCTGAACTACTACTTCCGGCAGTTCGTGACCGACGACCCGTCCGGACCGGCGCCCGGCTTCCGCCAGGTGCGCGGCCCGAACGCGGAGCACACCGCGATGGACTGGGAGGTGCACGCCCCCGGCCTGGAGGAGCTGATCCTCCGTCTGTCGAACGAGTACGGCGCCTCGAAGATCTACGTCACCGAGAACGGGTCCGCCTACGCCGACACCGTCACCCCCGAGGGCGCCGTCCACGACCCCGGCCGCACCGCCTACCTGGAGCAGCACCTCGCCGCCTGCGACCGCGCCGTGGCCCAGGGCGCCCCGCTGGCCGGGTACTTCGCCTGGTCCCTGCTCGACAACTTCGAGTGGGCGTACGGCTACGACAAGCGCTTCGGCCTGGTCCACGTCGACTACGAGACCCAGCGACGCACCGTCAAGACCAGCGGCCTGCGCTACGCCGAGCTGATAGCGGCCCACCGCAGCCGCTGACCGTCACCACCACCAGGCGGTCAGCTGCTCGTGGAGCTCGCGGAGCCACGGGCGCCGGACGGCCGGCAGCCGGGCGAGCGTCAGGCCGAGGCCGACGTGGTCGTGCTGGAACGCATACACCGGGAGCTGCCGGGGAGGTTCGTCGCGGAGCACGCCGGCCGGCAGGTTGCCGAGGACCGGGATCTCCACCTCCTCCGCCCCGTGGGCGAGGTGGGCCCAGAGATCGGCGTCCAAGGGGACGGTCGGGGCTCCGTTCGGCGGGCTCCACGGCTCGCCGGTGACGGGATGGCGCGGCACCAGCGCGATGTCGGGAGCCGGGTTCGTCACCCCGGGGCCGGCCAGGGACAGCACCCTGGCCGGCCCCTTCGCGCGTTCCTGGGGGAGCAGCCGGTGGAGGGCGTCGCCGAGGATCGTGGAGACGGTGCCGGGCGGCAGTTGGACCGGTGCGCCGTCGCAGGCGGCGAGCAGGTGGGCGAGGGCCGGTCCGGCGGCCATCTCCCACTTGCGGTTCCACCGGCCGTTCGGTTCGAGGACCGGGGTGGTCGGACCGGTCGCCAAGGAGTCCCAACCCCGTTCGGGCCCACCGCCGGTGACGGGCCGCCGGATCACCGCACCGGGTTCCAGCCAGACCGCCTGCCAGTACGAGCACTCGTCGATCCGGCAGGCCACCAGTTCCCCGCACCCCGCGCAGGCCATGTTGGGGCCGTTCCCGCGGTCCATCCCGCAGCAGTAGCCCTCGCAGAGCTCGGGCACCAGACGCATGGCCCGGCCGTCCCCCGGCGCGATCAGCACGGCGCCGGGCGCTCCGTCGGACAGCCGGCCGAGCCGGGCGTGGATCCCCCGGGCCGCCGCCTCCTCCTGCCCGATTTCCTCCCAGGTCCGCCACGGTGGTCCGCTCGGCTCAGGGTCCACCGCGTAGGTGCCCTCGTCCATCAGGACCGGGAGGGCGGTGCCGTTGCCCCACTTCCCGTGTGCGTGCACGGGCAGGGCCACCCTGGTCAAGGCGGTGGTCAGCACGGACTCGCACCGTGCGCAGACGAAGACGTCGGCCAACTGCTCTCCTAGCTCGGAACAGGCGGATTCTGCCCTCCGGCGGCGGAGCCGCCAAGCGGTTTTCGGCCCGTCGTAGACTCCGTGGAGTCCGGAGGCGAGGAGGGGCAGTGGAGGCATGGATCTCCGTGCTGGGTGGGGACCCGGTGCGCGAACTTCAGGAACTCGACGGGTGGTTGAACGAGGAACCGGAGCTGCGGGGGAAGGTGCGGCCGCGGGCCGCCCGGCCGGGGCACGGTGAACTCGGCGCGCCGTACGACGTGTTGATCGCGGCGATCGGGAGTGGCGGGGTGGTCACCGTGCTGGCCGGATCGCTGCACGGCTACCTGACCCGCCCGCGCGGCGCCGACGTGCGGATCTCGGTCTCCTCGCCGGACGGGCGGAGCGTCGAGCTGGAGGCCCAACGGGTCGAGGACGTCGAGGCCTTGCTGCGCCAGGTGATCGCCGCCACGGAGGAGCCCGGCAGGGCCGGGGCCGAAGTCGAGGACGGGAGACGGGGCGAGGTCGAGGCGTGAGCCGGGCGGTCGACCCGGGGCGGTCGCGGGTGGTGCTGATCGGTACGTCGGCCTACCGCGACGAGCGGCTGCCCGATCTGGGGGTGGTCGCGGCCGGAGTCGCCGATCTGGAGCGGGTGTTGACCGATCCCGGGCTCGGCGGCTTCCCGGCGGAGCACTGCCGCACCGTGCCGCCGGACGCCGACCTGGCCCGGGTGGGGGAGGAGTTGGCGGCCGCCGCCGAGGAGGCGGAGGACCTGCTGCTGGTCTACTTCGCCGGGCACGGCCTGATCGACCGCCGCGGCAGGCTCCACCTGGGTCTGGCCGGTACCCGCGTCGACCGGCTGCCCTACACCGCCCTGCCCTTCGAGGCCGTCCGGGAGACCTTCCTGGACAGCCGGGCGGAGAACCGCCTGCTGATCCTGGACAGCTGCTTCAGCGGCCGGGCGGTGGGCCGTCCGATGGCGGAGTCGTCGCAACCGCACCTCGCCGAGCTGGAGGTCTCCGGTGCCTTCACCCTCACCTCGGCCCCGGCCAACCGGGCCGCCCTGATGCTGGACGGCGAGCCGCACACCGCGTTCACCGGGCGGCTGCTCCGGCTGCTGGAGGAGGGCAGCCCGCAGGCCGGACCGATGCTCACCCCGGCGGACCTGTTCCGGCACCTCCGTGCCCAACTCGCCGCCGAGGGGCTCCCGTTGCCGCAACACCTCGGCACCGACACCGCCGGTGAGCTGGGACTGGTCCGCAACCGGCAGGCCCGGACGGGCCATCGGCCGCCGGTGGGGCAGGCGCTCCCGGTCCTGATGCACGCAGCCGTCACCGGGCCGGCGTCCCCGGGGCGGAAGGCCGTCCCCGAGGTCGCGGAGCGGGCGATCGAGGAGGCGCTCCGGCACACCGCCCGGGCGGACACCAAGCAGCTGCGGCGCATCCTGCTCGCCGCCGTGGCTCCGGTGGTCGCCAAGGTCTCGGTCGAGCAGGCCCTGGGCATGGCCGCCGCCGTCTCCGACCCGGACCGACGGCAGTCGGTCACGGCGGACATCGCCGTGGTGCTCGCCGCCGAGGACCCCTTCAGAGCCATCGACATGGCACAGAGCCTCTGGGAGCCCTACCGGAGCGAGGCCATCGTGGAGAGCGCCCGGGTCGACGGCCACCGCGACCGGGCCGGCGGACTGTACCTGCTGGACACCTACTTCCTCTCCGACAAGCGTCCGAGCCGGACGAGTTCGGTCCGCTGGGAGGACGTGGTGCGCTCGGTCGCCGCCTTCGCGCCGGACCGCGCGGAGGAGCTCGCCGACGCCCTACCGGAGGGCTACTCCCGCACCGTGGCCCGCGCCCGCGTCGCCCTGGCCCTGGCGGCCGCGGACCCCGGCCGCGCCCTCCGGCTGCTGCCCGACCGCTGCAGGCCCTGGGAGACGCTCTCCGTCGCCGAGGCCCTGGCCACCGTCGACCCGGACCGGGCACTGACCTTCCTCGCCCCCCATGCGGACCAACAGGCCTACCCCCACGCCCTGGTGGGCGTCTGCCGGGCGGTGGCCGCCACCGATCCCGGGCGGGCCGCCCGCCTCGCCGGCACCATCGCCGATCGCTCCCGCCGCGCTGAGGCCCTGGCTGCCGTGGCGGCCGTGGCCGGCGCCGCCGACCCGGACGGAGCTCTGGAGATCACCCGCACCATCGGCGACCCCGAGGTCGAGCAGGCCGCCCGCGCCGATCTGGCCCCCGTGCTCGCCGCCACCGACCCGCACGGCGCGATGGCCCTGGCGGGCACCGTCACGGACAGCCCCTGGACGGTGTACGCCCTCACCGGGATCGCCGCCGTCCTGCTCGGCGCCGGCCACCGCCGGAGCAGTGCCGCCGCCCTCGCGGCAGCCCTTCGCTGAACCACGGGGACGGCGGCACCGCACCGGTTACAGGCCGGGGATCTGCCGGGCGGCGAAGGCCTGACGGACCGTCGCCGCCGCCTGGTCGCCGTACATCGCCCTGGCGGTGGCCACGGTGGCCTGGGCCGCGGCGGAGAAGGAGGTGTCGGGGGCGAAGGAGAACTGGGCGTTGACGATCACGCGGTCGGCGGCGCGGGCGCCGAGCGCCTTGCGGACGTCGTACAGCGCCCGGGACCAGATCTCGCCGTCCGCGTGTACCTCGCCGACCCGGTCGGCGTAGGTCTTGCCGGTGTCCAGGCGGCGCAGGCAGTGCGGCGTGGTGGTGGTGTAGGCGGTCGAGTCCCAGTCGCCGACGCAGGCCTCCTCGGCCCGGCCGGTCCAGCCGTACCGGGCCTGGGCGGCCTGACCGACCGCCAGGGCGAGGTAGTCGCCGAAGGCCTCGCCGATCGAACCGGCCTCCACCGAGCTGCCGAAGCCGGGCACCTGGGCCTCGTGCACCGCGTGACCGTACTCGTGCACGATCACCTCGGCGTCCTCGGCGTCGTCCACGCCGCCCTTGCCGAGGCGGATCTCGTTCTTCTTGTCGGTGAAGAAGGAGTTGTCGGATCCCCACTGGTTGAGCCGGACCTGCTGGACCTTGTCGTTGGCCCCGCGCAGCTCGCCGCCGAAGCCCAGGCCCTGGAGGTACTCCTGCGCCTCGTTGACCCAGAAGTACGCCATCACCTGCTCGAACCGGTCGTCGCTGCGGGTGTACCGGAAGTCCCCGGCGGCCGACCGCGCGGGGGTTCCGGTCTCCGAACGGACCGCCGCCCAGCGGCCGGAGAGGCCGCCGCTCGCGTCGAGGTTGCGCAGCGCCACGGTCGCGTAGGCGGAGGCCGGCACGGCGGAGTCGGCGTCCTTGGCGTCGGTCAGCGACTGGTCCCCGGTCGCCTGCACGGGGTTGACCCGGAAGACCTGGCCGGTGGGAACGGCGGGGGCGGCGGGGGCGGCCACGGCCGGGGAGACCGGGACGGCGAGGGTGGCCAGGGCGGCGGCGGTGGCCAGGGCGAGGCGGGAAGCACGGGTGGTACGGGACAAGGCTCCTCCAGGGCGGGCTGGTGGCGGACTGCGGCGGCCCGACCGATCGGTCGGGTCCGACGGCGGGGATCATGCCGCATCGCCACGGGAATGGACAGGGCCCGGACCGAACCCGTCGGAACTCCTAACACCGTGATCCGGCGGCTCCGTTAGGGGGTTGCCAAACCGTTTTCCGGCCGCCGAGACTCCAAGGGAGGCGGAGCGGAGGAGGGGCAGTGGAGGCTTGGCTTTCGGTGCGGGGCGGCGACGCGGTGTGCGAACTGCGTGAACTGGAGCGGTGGTTGGAGGCCGATCCGCTGCTGTGCGGCCGGATCCGGGCGCGCGCCGCGCGGCGCTGGCGCGGTGAGCTCGGCGTCCCTTACGGAGTGCTGGTCGTGGCGGTCGGGCACGGCGGGGCGGCCGGCGCACTGGCCGGGGCGCTGCACGGCTTCCTGGCCCGGCCGGGTGCCGGTGGGGTACGGATCTCGGTCTCCTCGCCGGACGGGCGGAGCGTACGCCTGACCGACCAACGGCCCGATGAGGTCGAGATCCTGGTGCGCGAGGTGCTCACCGCCCCGGCGGAGGACGAGGACGAGTACGCGCCCTGGCCGACCAGGGCCGGAGCCCTCGCCTCCTGAGAGGGGAAATCGACGGGCCCTGGACCGGCACCTGCGGACGGGGCACGCCGTGATCCGGGCGCTGAGCGAGGGCTTCGTGCTGACGACGCTGGTGCTGGCGGACCGGGCCGGTGTCGGGCCGGGGTGGGAGCCGACGGGCTCCGGGCCGGCCTGGGAGCTGAGGGACGTGCAGGTGCCGGCGCGGCCCGTGACGGACGGTCTGGTCGGTGAACTGCGGCTGAAGGTAGCCGAATTGAGCCTGGCGATGGCCCGCTGACGACCCTGCTGCGACCGGCGTACGTATGATCGGCGGACGAGGCAGGTCGGGGGAGTGGGGGAGTCGTGGGCGGGAAGCGGGTCGTGGTCGTCACCGGGGGCGGGACGGGGATCGGGGCGGCGACCGCTCGGGTGTTGCGGGAGGCCGGGCACGAGGTGGTGGTGTCCGGGCGGCGGGCGGAGCCGTTGGCGGCGGTGGCGCGGGAGACCGGGGCGGTCGCGCACGTGGCGGACACTACGGAGCAGTGGCAGGTGGAGGGGCTGGTCGCGGCGACGGTCGAACGGTTCGGGCAGCTGGACGGGCTGGTGCTGAACGCCGGGATCGGGCGGCCGGGAGCGGTCGGGGAGCTCGCGGTGGAGGACTGGGAGGCGGTGCTGCGGACCAACGTCACGGGTCCGTTCCTGATGCTGCGGGCCGCGCTGCCGCACCTGTTGGCGGCGGAGGACGGTGGCGCGGTGGTCGGCGTCGCCTCGGTCTCCGCGATTCGCAGCGGGCACGGCAACGCCGCGTACGCCACCTCCAAGGCCGCGCTGCTCCAGCTCTGCCGCTCGGTGGCGGTCGACTACGGCTGGCAGGGCGTGCGGTCCAACGTGGTCTGCCCCAGCTGGGTCCGCACCGAGATGGCCGACCGCCCGATGGGGCGCCTCGCGCGGCTGAGCGGGCACGAGGACGTGGAGGCCGCGTACGAGGAGGCGACCCGGCTCAACCCGCTGGGACGGGCGGGGGAGGCGGCCGAAGTCGCCGAGGCGGTGGCCTGGTTGCTCTCCCCGGCGGCGAGCCTGGTCAACGGTGCGGTGCTCAACGTCGACGGCGGCATCAGCGCGCTGGACCCGGGGACGGTGCCGTTCCCCTTCCGGGTCGAGCGCCGGGAGGGCTGATCTGCTTGCATGGGGCTCCATGAGCGCCATACTCACCAGTGTCATAGCCGTGTTGGGGACCCTGTTCGGCTCCCTGCTCACCCATCTGTTCCAGCAGCGTTCGGCCCGGCAGACGGAGTGGAGCGCACGGGCGGAGCGGCACCGGCAGGAGCGGATCGAGGCCTTCGGGGCCTTCGCCGGGGTGCTGGTGGAGCTCCGCCAGGCGCTGCTGCACCACTGGCACTGCGTGCACGAGGGCACCGACGCCGCCGAGGAGCCCACCCTCCGCAACCGTTCCTTCGAGCTCCGCTCCCGCGCCCAACACGCCCTCTTCCAGGTCCAGTTGACCGCCAGGACGCCCGGGATCGCCACCGTCGCGGCATCGGCCTTCGAGACGGTCGGCCGGATCGACCGAGCCACCGACCTGGCGGACGTCATCGCCCGGCGGGACGCCACCCGTCTGCTGATCGACGAGTTCGTGGCCACGGCGAGGCAGCACCTGTGAGGTCCTGACGTGGCTTCAGGGGATAATCGCAACCGTGACAGAGCACCGCGAATGGACCCATGACGGCACCGGACTCGCCTGGCTGTCGGCCCGGCTGGGACGGCCGGAGCCCGGCCCCGGGCACCTGGTGTCCCAGCTGCTGCCCGACGGGTACCAGGCGTACGTCCGGATCTTCCACCGCTTCGAGAGCCTCGACGGCGCCGTCCAGGGCCCGAGTTGGCGGGAGTGGGCGGAGCGGTCGGGCGTCCCGTTCCTCCCGGAGCTCTCGCACCGCTGGCTGAAGGACGGGCTGGAGACCCAAGACGAGGACGGCGAGGTGACCACCGTCCGCTGGGTGGCGGAGGACGGAGCGCTGGACACCGCCAGCCGCCGCGCGCTGGCCGGCGCCCTGGAGGCGGTGACGGGGGATCAGCCCGTGCACTACGCCTGGGACCTGGCCGCCGTCACCAACGGCCTCGACGCCCCGCTGCTGCGCACCGCCCCGCTGGCCGGCCTGGAGACCGCGCGCACCGAGGCGGCCGCGCTCGTCGGCGACTCCGGCCCCGAGTACTGGTGGCCCGAGGACCGCACCTGGGTGGTCTGCACCGACTACGACCTGCTCTCCACCTACATCGCCTGCGACACCCCCACCGCCGCCCTCCTCCTCGCCACCCCGTCCCTGGAGACCATCCAGGCCACCCCGCACACCCGCGTCGACTGGTCCACCGAGCCCCCGCGCGCCGAGGCCCTGCCGTCTTGACCGCACCGGTTGGTGGGAGGAGAGAGACATCGAGCCGGCCGAACCGGAGGATCAGTGGTCCTGCCGCGTTGTAGCGTGGTAGCGGCCTACCTGTACGGAGGAGACGTGACCGCGCAACCGGAGCACCGTGCCGAGGAGCTGATCCCGCGCCCCGAGCTGACCATCATCGCCCTCAAGGCTGCCCTTGCTGTCGTAGCCCCGGACCGTCTGCTGGAGATGCAGACCGAGCAGGCCGAAGCGATCACCAAGGCCATCGACTCCGAAACCCTCGATCCTCTCCGTGGGTTCCTCCTGCGATGGGCGGTCGTGGTCGAGATCGAGCGGTATCCGGCGACGGCCTCCAAGCTCCGCCGAGCCGAATACCTGATGCAGGTGGCAGCGGAAGCGGATGACTCCCGTCGTCATGCGCTCGTTGCCGCCGAGATCGTCCGAGCCGCGTACCGAGCGCTGGGCACATGACCTGGTCCTGGGAGTACCTCCCCAGCGAGGAGTACGTGATCAGCGAGGTGCCGCCGGCCTTCGTCGCCGAAGTCGAGAAGAAGGCCGACGAGCTGGTCCGCGCTGCGGAGGCCCTCTACCTGGACGGGGCCTCGTATCGGGGCGAGAACCCCAGGAGCAGGACGGCCGACGTTCCGGGCGGCATGTTCGAGTACCTGACCGTGGTGCGGCACGAGCAGATCTACATCGTCCAGGTCACGTACCTGTAGGCCACGACGAGCCCGTCCGCGCCACCTACCGCTTCGGGGAGCCGCGGTTCTCCTTGCGCCGGACGAACTTCAACCCCGACCAGTCGTCACCGAGGGCGGCCACCTTCACGTCGACGACGCCGAGCGGCAGGAACAGCTCCCGCAGCCCGTTCTCCGTGATGTCGCTGTCGTGCCCGGCCGCCCGCCGGGGCCAGGCGATCCACAGCATCGCGTGATCGTCGAGCTCCCCGACCAGTTCGGCGGCCTCCGCCGCCAGCACGGCGAACGACCGGTGGAAGGCGAGGGCCACATCGGCCCCCTGCGGACCGCCGGCCGCGACCGTGGTCCCCTCGGGCAGGTCCGGGACCTCCCACCCGCCGGGCCGGTGCGACACCCGCACCTGGTCGCCCGCCCTGATGCCGATCTTCTTGGCGAGCGGCGTCCCGGAGTACCCTCCCGCCGGCGCCCCGGAGCCCTGTGCCCGGTCACCCACGTCGAGTCCTGCTGTCCGGTGCGTCCAAGGCGCTAGCTCGCCGTGCGGGGGATGCGGCGTTGCCAGTCCCGCTCGAAGACGACGTCCCCGCCCTCCAGGGCGGTGAGGTGGTTGTGGACGGTGAAGTGGTGGGCGTCGCAGGTGATTTCGGAGCGGGTGCGGACGGTGGTGTCCCAGCCGAGGTCGGGGCGTTGGAGGCGGACGGTCCAGTCGGAGCGGGTGGTGGCGGAGAGGGGGGAGTCGGCGAGGACGGCGTAGGACTCCAGGGCGTGTTCGTCGTAGACCAGGCCGTCGGGGTAGATCCGGGTGCCGCCGTAGTTGGGGTCGACCTCCAGGCGGTGTTCGCCGGTGGCGACGTCGCGGATGAGCAGGCGTTCGGGGCGGGCGGTGAGGGGTTCGGGGTAGGTGACGTCCAGGCCCTCGGACTGCTCGGGGGGTTCGAAGGTGACCGGCGGGGAGCCGGCGTCGGCGGCCAGGTGGCGGACGGGGAGGGTCAGGCGGCTGTGGCCGGGGTCGACCTCGAAGCCGGTGGGGTCGGGCTGGGGCCAGATCCAGGGCCAGTAGGCGGAGGAGAGGGCGAGCCGCAGGCGGTGGCCGGCGGGGAAGGCGTGGGCGATGGAGACGAGTTCGAAGGTGACGTCCTCGACCTCGCCCGGGGTCCATTCGACCACCCGGTCGCGGCCCTGACGGGAGCTCAGGTTGAGCACGCCGCGGGTGACCAGGGTGGAGGAGCCGTCGGGGGCGACGTCGCAGAGCCGGGCGATCACCTGGCCGCGCCGGGCCCGGCTGCGCACCCGCAGCCGCACCGAGGCCCGCCCCAGGACCTCCACCGGCTCGGGCAGCGGCAGCGAGTCGAAGCAGACCGAGCGCCCGTCCTCCTCGCGCTGGTCCGGCGGGAGGTCGGAGGCGTTGCCGAAGGGGAAGAACCGTCCGGCGTCGATGCCGGTGTGCTGCGGGGAGCGGACCTCCACGTAGCGGTCGGCGGAGGTGCCGGCGGTGCGCAGCGCGTCGTCGAGGCCGTAGCCGACCTCGCGGACGTCGGGGGAGGGCCAGGTGTCGTCGCCGACCCAGCGGCCGGGCCGGTTGGCGTACACGGTCGCGGGCGGGACCGACTCGTTCATCCAACTGCGCAGCGCGGGCTCGGACATGACGCCGTTGTCGACGTCCTTGAGCCAGTGGTCCCACCAGCGCAGGGTCTCCTGGAGGAAGCCGATCGCGGGGCCGGGCGGCAGGCCGCGGTCGGGGTACTGGTGCGACCAGGGGCCGATGATGCCGCGCACCGGTGCGTCGAGGTGTTCCAGCAGTCGCAGCACGGTGTCCCGGTAGGGGTCGGCCCAGCCGCCGACGGCGAGCACCGCGGCGGTGATGGCGCCGTAGTCCTCGCAGACGCTGCCGTGCCGCCAGTAGTCGTCCCGCACCTGGTGGGTGAGCCAGGGGTGGACGAAGGGTTCGACGGACTCCAACCGCGACAGCCACATCCGGCGCCAGTCCTCGCCGACGTACTTCGGGTCCGGCGGGCGGGCGACGAAGGCCAGCATGGTGGCGGACCAGGCGTGCATGTCGACCGCGAGCAGTGAACCGCCCATGTAGTGCACGTCGTTGTCGTAGCGGTCGTCGGTGGAGCAGACGGTGACGACGGCCTTGAGCGGCTCGGGGGCCAGTGCGGCGATCTGGAGGCTGTTGAAACCGCCCCAGGAGATGCCGAACATGCCGACCTTCCCGCTGCACCAGGGCTGCGCGGCCAGCCACTCCACCACCTCGACGCCGTCGGCCAGCTCCTGCGCGGAGTACTCGTCGCCGGGCAGGCCGCCGGAGTTGCCGTGCCCGCGCACGTCCACCCGGACCGAGGCGTAGCCGTGGCCGGCGTACCAGGGGTGGCGCTGGGCGTCGCGCGGGGCGGTCCAGTCGGTCAGCCGGTACGGGAGGTACTCCAGCAGGGCGGGCACCGGCTCGTCGGTGACGGGGCGCCAGATCCGGGCGTACAGCTCGACCCCGTCGGAGAGCGGGATGCGCAGGTCCTGGCGCGTGGTCCCGTACGGGTACTGCGACGGGTGCTGCATCGGGGTCCTCCTCAGTGGACGGGGTGCATGGTCCGGCGCATCCAGGGCAGGGCGAGGTACAGCGCGACCCCGGCGGCGACCGCGAGGGCGCCGAGCCAGCCGTAGTAGGCGGCGTCGGAGACCTCGCCGTAGACCTTGGTGAGCTGGGCGGCGATGCCCTGGGAGAGGGCGAGCGAGAGGAACCAGACGGCCATGGTCTGGCTGGCGAAGTGACGGGGCGCCAGCTTGCTGGTGGCGGACATGCCGGTGGTCTCCAGCAGGATGTCGCCGACGCCCATGAACAGGTAGCAGCCGAGCAGCCAGAGCCCGGCGATCCGGTAGTCGCCGCTCTTCCCGACGGTGGCCGGGACCAGGATCAGGAAGGACGCCCCGGCGGCGAACAGCGAGTAGGCGATCTTGCGGGAGGCGTGCGGCTGGCGGTGGTCCATCCGTACCCAGAGGGCGGCGACCACCGGGGCCAGCAGCACCTCGATGGCGCCCAGGATCGAGGTCCACCAGCTGGACGGGAAGTGCCAGCCGAAGATCGAGTTGTCCACGTGGTCCACGGCCAGCAGGGCCAGTGTGGTGTACGAGGAGAAGAGCACCAGGTTGAAGACCACCGAGGCCAGGAAGAGCACCACGTAGGGGCGCAGCCGCCCGCGCTCCTCCCGGCTGACCTCGGGGGAGCGGAACATGACGGCGAAGTAGGCGATCGGGGCCAGCACCGAGACCAGGGTGATCAGGTCGACGGTGCGGTCCATGGTGAGCCAGCCGACGGCCCACAGCAGCAGCCCGGCGGCGGCCACCGCGGCCGCGCCGATCAGCGCGCCCCTGGTCCAGCGGACGCGTTCGGCGGGGGTGAGCGGGTGCACGGGGCCCTGCTCGCGCCGCAGGGTGGAGCGGCCGAGCACGTACTGGACCACGCCGAAGGTCATGCCGATCGCGGCGGCCGAGAAGCCCCAGTGCCAGCCCACGTTCTGACCGAGCCAGCCGCTGACCAGCGGGCCGGCGAAGGCGCCGATGTTGATGGCCATGTAGTAGAGGGCGAAGCCGGCGTCCCGGCGGTCGTCGTCGGTGGCGTAGAGGCCGCCGACCAGGGTGGCCGCGTTGGGCTTGAGGAAGCCGGTGCCGATCACGATCAGACCGAGACCGACCCAGGTCATGGTGGCGGTGGGCACCGACATCGCGTAGTGGCCGCAGGCGATCAGCACCCCGCCGTAGAGCACCGCGCGGTAGGAGCCGAGCATCCGGTCGGCGACCCAGCCGCCGACCACCGAGGTCAGGTAGACCAGCGTGCCGTAGGCGGAGACCACCGAGGCGGCGGTCCCCTGGGCCATGCCCAGTCCGCCGTCGGCCACCGAGTCGGCGAAGTAGAGGACCAGGATGGCCTGCATGCCGAGGAAGGAGAACCGCTCCCAGACCTCCAGGCCGGAGAGGGTCAGCAGCCCTCTGGGGTGTCCGAAGAAGGAGTGGTCGAGGAGGGCGGGGTCCTTGCGCTCGGTGTCCGTGGTCACAGGAACAGACAATAAGGGACATTTATGTCGATTTCCTGACGGGGTGTGAGCTGGGCGGTCGTCAGGGCGCCGCCGGGCGCTGTCGAGTGAACCCGTGCGCCGGGGTGGCGCAGTTGCGAATGGCTTGCAAGTGGCTGCCGTCAGGCGGAAGGATGGCCCAGCTCAGCGCCCTGGGCATCTCGTACGACTTACCTGGAGGACTGCCGGATGGCTTCGCCCGCGAGACTGCGCGACCGGCTCACCCGCGAGGAGTGGATCAGGCTGGCCGGCATGGGCGGCTTCGTGCTGGCCCTGCACGTCGTCGGCTGGTTCACCCTGATCGCCCTGGTCGCCCCCGAGAAGTACGACGTCGGCGGCCAGGTCTTCGGCGTCGGCATGGGCCTGACCGCCTACACCCTCGGCATGCGGCACGCCTTCGACGCCGACCACATCGCGGCCATCGACAACACCACCCGCAAGCTGATGGGCCAGGGCCAGCGCCCGCTCTCGGTCGGCTTCTGGTTCTCGCTCGGCCACTCCTCGATCGTCTTCGGCCTCTGCGCGCTGCTCGCCTTCGGCATCCAGTCGCTGGCCGGGGAGGTCGAGTCGGACGACTCCACCCTGCACGACGTCACCGGCCTGATCGGGGTCAGCGTCTCGGGCGTCTTCCTGATCCTGATCGGCCTGATCAACCTCGGCGCCTTCAACGGGATCCTCAGGGTGTTCCGCAAGATGAAGGTCGGGGAGTACGACGAGGCCGAGCTGGAGCGCCAGCTCGACAAGCGCGGCTTCCTCAACCGGATCCTCGGCAGGGTCACCAAGGCCGTCACCAAGTCCTGGCACATGTACCCGGTCGGCCTGCTCTTCGGCCTCGGCTTCGACACCGCCACCGAGGTCTCGCTGCTGGTGCTGGCCGGCGGCGCGGCCGCCTTCCAGCTGCCCTGGTACGCGCTGCTGGTGCTGCCGGTGCTGTTCGCGGCCGGGATGAGCCTGCTGGACACCATCGACGGCTCGTTCATGAACTTCGCCTACGAGTGGGCGCTCTCCAAGCCGGTCCGCAAGATCTACTACAACCTGACCGTCACCGGCCTCTCGGTCCTGGTCGCGCTGGTGATCGGCACCATCGAGCTGGTGGGCCTGCTCGGCGAGAAGCTGGAGATCACCTCCGGCCCGGTCGCCTGGATCGGGGAGATCGACCTCGACCTCGTCGGCTACGCCATCGTCGGCCTGTTCGTGCTCACCTGGGCCGCGGCGTACGGCTACTGGAAGCTCGCCCGGGTCGAGGAGCGCTGGACGGCCGCGATGGCCAAGGGCGCCGTGGCCCGCGACTGAGTCCGACCGGCAACCGGGGCGGCGCCTCAGGGGCGCGAGGCTCTGCTGATGTGCGGTTCCGCCGCGCGGGCGCGAGTACGGAAGGCGGACCAGCGTTGGATCGGGGCACGCGAGCCAGTTGCACGTGCTGCCGTTCCCCCGCGCGCCCCGCGGCGGAGCCGCACATCAGCAGAGCCCCGCGCCCCTGCGGGGCGCTTTCCCCATCGTCACGCCGCGGCAGGGCTTAGAGCCAGCCGCGCTGGGCCGCCTTGAGGCCGGCCTCGAAGCGGCTGGCGGCGTCCAGGCGCTCCATCAGGGCGGCCATCTGGCGGCGGACGGTGCGGACGGAGACGCCGAGGCGCTTGCCGGCGGCCTCGTCGGTGAGGCCGGTGGCGAGCAGGCGGAGCAGCTCGCGCTCGGTGGGGTTGAGACCGGTCTCACCGCAGGAGGCCGGGTCGGTGCCGAGCGGGGTGGCGGTGTCCCAGGCCTGTTCGAACAGGGCCACCAGGGAGGCGACCAGGCCCGGTTCGGTGGTGCAGAGGGCGCCGGCCCTGGTGTCGGTCGGGTCGATCGGCACCACGGCCACCCGGCGGTCGAAGACCAGCAGCCGGGGCGGCAGCATCGGCGCGGTGCGCACCTGGCCGCCGTGGTCCGCCATCCACTGGGCGTAGAGGAAGGTCGGCAGGTCGTTGCGGACGGAGTCCTGGTAGAGCGTCAGCAGCCGGACTCCGCGCGCCATCGCGTCCTGGTCCAGTGGCCGGGAGGCCTCCAGGCTGGCGGCGGACTGCGCCCCGCCGGGCATCACCGAGAGGCACTCCTCGGTCAGGCCCTCGGTGAGCACCTCCAGCTTGGCCTGGATCGCGTCCAGTCCCTGGAGCCGCTCGGCCTGCACAGCGCCGGCGCCCGGGCGCAGGTCCGCGTACTCGGCCACGGCCCGTGCGGCAGCCGCCCGGCTGAGCGTCAACTCCCCCTGACGGCGGGCGAGTTCCTCCTCCTGGCGGCGCAGGATCAGCTCCAGGCCGCGCTCCGGGCTGACGGGGCGCAGCTGGCCGGGGCGGTCCCGGGAGGCCCGCAGCAGGGTGAGGTCGGCGAGCCGGTCGAGGGCGTCGCGGGCCACCGTCTCGGAGAGCGAGAGCCGTTCGCACAGTTCGGCGAGCGAGCCGTCCGGGCGGGCCAGCAGCTCGCGGTAGACGGTCTCGGCGGTCGGATCCAGGCCCAGCAGTTCCAGCACGTCGGCAGCCCCCCACAGCTCGTCGTGTACGCGTCGCGCGCGCGTGATCCGGATCTTCACATTCCGCGCGTGCGGTGCGCAAGCCCGTCCCCGGCGGCCCGGGCAGCATGCTGCCTGGCAGGTTCAGGTCGTCCGGAGGTCCTCCTCGGAGAGGCCGGCGGAAGGGCAGGATCGAGGCGTCGGAAGATCAGATTCCAGAGAACCGGGAACCACCGTGCCCAACTCCGCCCGCCGTGCCGCCGTCCTGCTCACCACCGCCCTCGCGGCCTGGTCCGTGCTGGCCGTCGCCTCCCCCGTGCAGGCCGTCCTGGCCGGTGACGGGATCGGCTGGGACGCTCCGCCGAAGCGGACCGTCCAGGCGGGCGAGGGCATCGGCTGGGACGCCCCGCTCAAGTCCGGCCGGGCCTGACCGGGCGGGCCGCCGCCGGAGCCGCGCCGTGCACGTCGTCGACCTCGTCCTGGTCCGTCCGGGCGCCGGCCCGCCCGGGCCGGACGAGGCCGGCGCCGTGCAGGACGCGGTCTGGGCGCACGCCGCTCCGGCCGACGGGCTGGAGCACGTCCGGGCGCTGGCCCTTCCCGAGGGCATCGGCCTGGTGCTCTTCCTGTGCGCGGCCTCCCGCGCAGCGGCGTCCGCACAGGCCCGGCTGCTGCTGGCCCGGGTGCTGGGCTCGGCCGCGCACGCCGGGCTGACCGTCACCGTCCGGGCCTGATCCACCGTCACACCCCCTGCGCCGGCCGGAGGCCGGGGTGCGCTCCCCGCCCGCGTGGAGGGAGGCCCACCACGCTCCTTCCGCCGCTTCCGGCGGCCGGCCGGTCCCAGCTTTTCCCTTCCTCCCCCCGAACCGCCTGCGGCAGCGGCCCGTAACCGACGGATCGCTGTCATGGGCATGTCTTGAAGGAGACCCATGTCACGCCTTCCCGGCGGCGGAACACCGCCGTCGTCCTCCGGACCGCGGAGCACCCGCGCCGGCCTGCGGCCACTGGCGGTCGCACTCTCCGTACTGATGGCCGCCGAGTGCGGCGTCGCGGTGCTGAGCACCGGTCAGGCCTTCGCCGTCACACCGAACTCCGCGCGGATCGAGCTGCCCACGGCGAAGCCGGCCGGTCCGGCGACGGCCGGGGACGAGGCCAGCGCCCGGGTCAAGGCCCGGCTGGAGAACCGCCGGATCGAGATCCTGGACGCCCGCTCGGAGACCGTCACGCTCTGGGCCAACCCGGACGGCTCGACCACCCAGGACATGGCCACCGGCCCGGTCCGGTTCAAGGACGCGGGCGGCCGGTGGCAGGACGTGGACGTCGCCCTGGTCCAGCAGGCCGACGGCAAGGTCACCGCCAAGGGCCACCCGCTGGGCCTCACCCTGGCCGGGAAGAGCGCCGCCGCACCGAAGGCCAAGGCCAGGTCCGGCGCCCGGTCGGCGGAGGCCGCCGCGGCCGAGGCCGTGCCCAGCACCCCGCTGGTCACCCTGCACGGCGGTGAGGGCGGCCCGGCCATGACCCTCAACTGGCACGGCGAGCTGCCCGCTCCGGTCCTGGAGGGCACCAAGGCCCGCTACCCGGACGCGCTGACCGCGACCGACCTGGTCATCGAGTCCACCCGGACGGGCTTCGAGCAGTTCCTGGAGCTCAAGGACCGCTCGGCCGTCGCGGCCAACGGCTCGGTCACCATGACCCTGGACGCCAAGGGCCTCACCGCCCGGGCGAACGAGGACCGTTCGGTCTCCTTCGTCGACCCGAAGACCGGCAAGGAGGCGGGCGTGCTGCCCGCGCCGGTGATGTGGGACGCCCAGGTCGACCCGCGCACGGGTGACCACCGGAACACCGCCCCGGTCGGCCTGAAAGTCCGTCAGAACGGCGATCTCGTCGAGCTCACGCTCACCCCGGACGCGGCCTTCCTGAACGACCCGAAGACCCAGTACCCGGTCACCGTCGACCCGGCGGTCAACCTCGGGGTCGGCTTCGACACCTTCGTCCAGCAGGGCTACGCCACCGACGTCTCCAGCCAGACCGAGCTCAAGCTCGGCAACAACGGCTCCGGCCAGGTGGCCCGCTCCTTCCTGCAGTTCCCGATGGCGAAGATCACCGGCAAGCAGATCCAGAGCGCCAAGCTCAACCTCTGGAACTTCCACTCCTGGTCCTGCACGGCCAAGGGCTGGGAGGTCTGGGACACGGCCAGTGCCACCACCGCCACCCGGTGGACCGCGCAGCCCGGTTGGAACAAGAAGTGGGCCTCCTCCACCTCGACCAAGGGCTACTCCAGCACCTGCGGCGACGGCTGGGTGAACACCGACATCACCACGCTGGCGCAGGCCTGGGCCAACAACGGCAACGCCAACAACACCCTGGGCATCCGGGCCACCGACGAGACCGACGAGTACGCCTGGAAGAAGTTCAACTCCGGCAACGCGGCCTCCAACACGCCCTACCTGTCGGTGACCTACAACACCAAGCCGGGTGCGGCCGCGCCGATCTCCCCGCTGTCGGGCGCGCTCACCAACGACTCCACCCCGACCCTGACCGGCAAGGCCAGCGACCCGGACGGCAACACCGTCCAGCTCTCCTACGAGATCTGGGCCGCCAACGGCACCGCCGCGCTGCAGACCGGCAAGTCGGCCTTCGTCGCCTCCGGCACCAACGCCCCCTGGACCCCGGCCACCGCGCTGGCCCCCGGCGCGTACAAGTGGCGGGCCGCCGTCTACGACGGCCTGATCTGGAACGGCACCTGGTCCGCCTGGCAGACCTTCACGGTGGACACCACCGCGCCCGGCGCGACCACCATCGGCTCGACCGACTTCCCGGCCGGCGCCTGGTCGGGCAGCGCCGACGCCTCCGGCAACTTCACCGGCAACTTCACCTTCACGCCGCCGGGTTCGGACGTCAAGGACATCCAGTACAAGCTGGACGCGGGGGCCTGGGTCACCGTCGCCACCACCGGCGCCGCGGTCACCAAGGCGCTCGCCTTCAAGGCCGGCCAGCACACCGTCACGGTGCACACCCGGGACGCGGCGGGCAACCTCTCGGCCGACCGCACCCACGTCTTCTTCGCGGGCAAGGGCTCGGCCCTCAACGCCCCCGGCGACGGCGAGCGCCCGGCCCGCCGCACCTCGCTGCAGGCCGAGGGCAAGAGCAGCTACACCGGCGTCAGGTACCAGTACCGGCGCGGCGAGGCGGACGCCTGGAAGGACGTGCCGGTCGCCAACGTGACCACCACCGCCGGCGCCGCGGTCACCGCCTGGCCGTTCGCCGCCCCCTCGGGCAAGCCCGCGCCGCTGAACTGGAACATCACCGACACGCTGGCCCAGGACGGCACGGTGGACGTGCGCGCGGTCTTCACCGACGGCACCGCCACCGACGCCTCCGAGTCCAACACCGTGACGGTGGACCGCAGGGCCGGCACCGCGCCGGTCGAGGCGCACGGACCGGGCACGCTCAACCTGCTGACCGGTGACTACACCCTCTCGGCCACCGACGCCTCGGCGTTCCAGATCTCCTCCACCCGCTCGCTCTCCTCGCGCAACCCGCGCGCCCAGGAGGACGGCCAGGCGCCGATCTTCGGCCCGGAGTGGTCGGCCGGCACCGTCATCGACATCAACGAGACGGCCTGGTCCCACGTCAAGCAGACCTCGGCCACCTCGGTCGCGCTGGTGGACAACGCGGGCCGGTCCTACGGCTTCACCGCCACCACCGGCGGCGGCTGGAAGCCCGAGCCGGGGGCCGAGGAGCTCACCCTCACCGGCGGCCTCACCACCTCCTTCACCCTGAAGGACACCGGCGGCGACACCGTCACCTTCACCAAGGCCGACGCCGCGCAGCCGACCTGGCGGATCGCGTCGAGCGCCGAGAACGGCCTCGCCGAGTCCACCACCACCGTCACCTCGGAGTCCGTGACGGTCGGCGGCAAGAAGCTCTCCCGCCCCAAGCTGGTGATCGCGCCCACCTCCGCGGCGACCGCCGCCAGCTGCGCCGCGGTGCCGAGCACGGCCGGCTGCCGGGTGCTGGAGTACGTCTACGCCGACACCACCACCGGCACCGACGCCGCCTTCGGCGACTTCGCGGGCCAGGTCAAGGAGTTGAGGCTCTGGGCGACCGAGCCGGGCGCCGCGGCGGCCACCGCCAAGGTGGTCTCCACCTACCGCTACGACGCCGCCGGCAAGCTGCGTGAGCAGCGCAACCCGCTCCAGCCGCAGGCCGCCCCGGTGACCTACGACTACGACGCGGCCGGCCGGGTCACCAAGCTGACCCCGGGCACCGACCTGCCGTGGACGCTGAGCTACGGCAAGGCCGGCAACTCGGCCACCGCGGGCGACGGCATGCTGCTCTCGGTCTCCCGCTCCGGCCTCAAGCCGGGCACCAAGGACGTCCCGGAGGGCACCGCCACCACGACGGTGGTCTACGACGTGCCGCTCTCCGGCGCCAACGCCCCCTACCAGCTGGGTGGTTCGGATGTCGCGGCCTGGGGCCAGAGCGACGCCCCGACCGACGCCACGGCCATCCTGCCGCCCGACGCGGTGCCGGCCGGCAACGCCGGCTCGGCCCTGACCCCGGCCGCCTACAAGCGGGCCGCGATCACCTACACCAACGCCTCCGGGCGCGAGGTGAATTCCGCCGTCCCCGGCGGCCACCTCACCACCACCGAGTACGACGCGCGGGGCAACACCGTCCGCGCCCTGTCGGCCGCCAACCGGGCGGTCGCCCTCGGCGTCACCGCCGCGGACCGCGAGGTCCAGTCCGACCTGGGCATCACCGGGCTGACCGCGGCCGCCCGGGCCGAGCTGCTCTCCGCCCGCACGCTCTACAACCCCACCGGCACCCGGGCGTTGGAGACCTTCGGCCCGCTGCGCCGGGTCGAGCTCACCGCGGACCTGAAGAACGGCGCCACCACGGTGGCACCCACCGGCAGCAGCCTGGTCGGCCGCAACTGGACGGTCAGCGAGTACGACCAGGGCCGCACCGCCGACGCCACGGTCGAGGACCAGGTGACCAGGGTCACCGCCGGTCTCCAGCCGCTGGAGTACCCGACCCTGATGGCGGACCCGCGGATCACCGACACCGCCTACGACTGGGCCAGGGGCCTGCCGGTCCGCGAGACCCAGGACCCGGACGGCCAGGCCGTCACCCACACCGTGGAGTACGACGCCCAGGGCCGCGCGGTCAAGGAGCTGCTGCCCGGTGCCACCGGCACCGACGCCGCCACCACGCTGACGAGCTACTGGTCCGCCACCGGCACCGGCGCCTGCCAGGGCCGCCCCGAGTGGGCCGACCTGGCCTGCACCACCGGCCCGGCCGGCGCGGTCACCGGGGGCGGGAGCAACCCGTCCACCCTGCCGGTGATCGGCTCCGAGTACGACTGGTGGGGTCAGCAGACCAAGGTCACCGAGACCGTGGGCTCGACCACCCGCACCAACACCACCAGCTACGACGCGATGGGCCGCGCCCTCGAGGTCAAGCTGACCGGCGGGCTGGGCGAGGCCGTCCCGCAGAGCACCACCGAGTACGACCCGGTCACCGGACGGGCCGTCAGGACCGTCTCGCCGACCGGCGGCACCATCACCCGCGAGTACGACCGGCTGGGCCGCCTGACCGCGTACACCGACGCCGACGGCGCCACCACCCGGGCCGAGTACGACCTGCTGAACCGGCTGGCCAGGACCTCCGACTCGGTGCCCTCCAGCGTCACCTACGTCTACGACACCGCGGTGGAGCCGCGCGGCATGGCCGTGCGCACCGTGGACTCGGTGGCCGGCACCTTCGCGGTGACCTACGACGCCGACGGCGAGGTGAGCAGCGAGAAGCTGCCCGGCGGCTACACCCTGAACGTCGAGCGCGATCCGGCCGGCGCGGTCACCTCCCGGGTCTACACCCGGGACTCCGACGGCGCCGTGGTGATGGCCGACAGCGTGGCCCGGGCCGCCAACGGCGAGCTCACCAGCCACTCCGGCTGGTCCTCGCAGGACTACGGCTACGACCGGATGGGCCGCCTGACGACCGTTCAGGACACCGTGGGCGACACCTGCACCCGGCGCTCCTACACCTTCGACAAGCGGGCCAACCGGACCTCGCTGACCACCGCCGAGGGCGCGGCCGGCGCGGCCTGCCCCACCAGCGGCGGCAGCACCGTCACCCACGCCTACGACAGCGCCGACCGCCTGGTCGACGCCGGGTACGGCTACGACGCGCTGGGCCGCACCACCGCGCTGCCCGGCTCCTCCCTGGAGTGGTACGCCAACGACCTGGTGCGCCGTCAGTCCACCGCCGACCAGCGACAGACCTGGCAGCTGGACGCCAACCTGCGCAACCGCTCGTTCACCGTCGAGAGCAACACCGACGGCACCTGGAGCCAGACCGGCGGCAAGGTCAACCACTACTCCGGTGACAGCGACAGCCCGCGCTGGATCACGGAGGACACCACCACCGGCGAGCTGACCCGGATGGTCGACACGGCCGGCGGCTCCTTCGGCGCCACCACCTCCGCCACCGGCGACGTGGTGCTGCAGTTCGCCAACGTCCACGGCGACGTGGCCCTCCAGCTCCCGCTGGACCCGGCCGACAGCCTCCGGGTGCTGGACAACGACGAGTACGGCAACCCGCGCTCGGGCCAGCCGGGCACCCGGTACAACTGGCTCGGCGAGAAGCTGCGCTCCAGCGAGACCCTCACCGGCGCGGTGATGATGGGGGCCCGGCTCTACAACCCGGCCACCGGCCGCTTCCTGTCGGTCGACCCGGTGCCGAACGGCGGCTCCAACGCCTACGTCTACTGCTCGGGCGACCCGGTCAACTGCCGGGACACCTCCGGCACGCTGGACTACTCGTTCAAGTTCGACCTGGGCAACGGCACCCGCAGCGCCAAGGGCCTGTTCCGCTACTGGATGGACCACTTCGGCAAGATCTTCCCGCTGGCCGGCCGGGCCAACAAGATCACCCACGTGGGCCAGAAGATGGACCTGCGGGACTCGGTCTTCGGGATCAAGATCAACTTCAATGTCCGGGTCGCCTACATCGGCTCGAACACGCTGAAGCTCGGCACCCGCAAGGGCAGCGTCGTGCACGGCCGCAACTCCTACATCCAGTTCACCATCACCAAGGGGCGGACGGACCGGATCGGCATGGGCCGGCTCTACCTGACCACCCACGGGCACACCGCCGGTGACAGCTGGATGGACGACTGCATCGACAGCTGGACCTGCCCGATCACCGGATGGATGTACCGGAAGGGGGCGCACGACACCTGGGAGAAGCTGGCGAGCAACCTCCGCCGCCACGTCTGACCCCGCGCCTGACGGACCGTCGGCCCGCCGCTCCCACCCAGGGGGCGGCGGGCCTCCCGTCGTGCGGACCGTTGCCGATTGTTAACTGACGGAGTCTTGTCGTGTCATTTTCTACGCGCGTATCTTTGGCCCGCCGGTACTGGCCGGTAATCGATCTACACGGGTAGCGGCCTGCCGTCCGCGACCTGACCCACCCTCAGCTGCCGGCGACCCCACGACCGCCGGAGCATCCGACCGAGGAGTCCTGCCCGGTGACCAAGCCCACCGCCCCCCGTTCGCGTCGCGCGCTGCTGCGCGCCACCCTGCTGCCGGCCGGCGTCGCGGCCTCGCTCGTGCTCGTCCCGCTGCCGGGCGCGATCGCCGCTCCCTCGGCCGACGCGGTCATCGCGGAGGTGTACGGCGGTGGCGGCAACTCCGGCGCCGTCCTGAAGAACGACTTCATCGAGCTGGCCAACAAGGGCACCGGTGCGCTGAGCCTGGCCGGCTACAGCGTCCAGTACCTGACCGGGACCCCGGGCGCCAACTCCCAGTGGGGCGTCACCCCGCTGACCGGCACCGTCGCCGCGGGCGGCCGCTACCTGGTGGCCGAGGCCGCCGGGGCCGGCGGCACCGTCGCGCTGCCCACCCCGGACGCCACCGGCTCGCTGGCGCTCTCCGGCACCAGCGGCACCGTCGCGCTGGTCCAGGGCACCGCCCCGCTGACCTGCAAGACCGCCGCCGACTGCGCGGCCGAGCCGCGGATCAAGGACCTGGTCGGCTTCGGCACCGCCGTGGTCCGCGAGGGCTCCGGCCCGGCCGCGGGCGCGAGCAACACCGCCTCGGTCTCCCGCACGTCGGGTCTGCCGGACACCGACGACAACGCGGCCGACCTGAAGGCCGGTTCGCCCTCCCCGGTGAACTCCAAGGGCGAGGCCGCCGAGGGCGGCGACACCGGGACCGGCCCGACCGACCCCGGCACGGTGCGGATCCACGACATCCAGGGCACCACCCGGCTCTCCCCGCTGACCGGCAAGACCATCGCGGGCGTGCCCGGCGTGGTCACCGCCGTGCGCGCCTACGGCTCCAAGGGCTTCTGGTTCCAGGACCCGGACGCCGACGCCGACCCGGCCACCAGCGAGGGCATCTTCGTCTACACCGGCAGCGCCGACCCGGCCGTCAAGGTCGGCGACTCGGTCCTGGTGACCGGCAAGGTCGCCGAGTACTACCCGGCGTTCAGCGCGGGCGGCCAGTCGCTCACCCAGCTGACCAACCCGCTGGTCACCGTCCGCTCCTCCGGCAACCCGGTGCCCGAGGCCGTCCTGCTGGACGAGTCCTCGATCCCGGCGGCCTACACCCCGGAGGCGGCCGGCGGCTCGATCGAGGCCCTGCCGCTCAAGCCCGCCGACTACGCGCTCGACCGCTTCGAGTCGCTGGAGGGCATGAACGTCAAGCTCGGCCACGCCCGGGTCGTCCAGGCCACCGACCAGTACCACGAGCTCTGGGTGACGGTCCGTCCGACCGAGCCGCGGACCGAGCGCGGCGGCGCCGCGTACCTGGGCTACCAGGGCCAGAACGCCGGCCGTCTGATGATCCAGTCGGCGCTGCCCGAGGCCGAGCGCCCGTTCCCGGTGGCCAACGTCGGCGACGAGATCTACGGCGGCACCCAGGGTCCGCTGGACTACAACCGCTTCGGCGGCTACACCCTGGTGGCCAACACCATCGGCGAGCACGTGGACAACCAGCTGGAGCGCGAGGTCACCGACCGCGCGCTGCCCAGCGAGGTCGCCATCGCCACCTACAACGTCGAGAACCTCGACCCGAGCGACCCGGACGAGAAGTTCTCCGAGCTGGCCAAGGGCGTGGTCACCAACCTGCGCTCGCCCGACATCGTGGTGCTGGAGGAGATCCAGGACAACAACGGCGCGGTCAACGACGGCACGGTGGACGCGAGCCAGACCCTGGCCAAGTTCGCCGCCGCGATCCGCGCGGCCGGCGGCCCCTGCTACGAGTGGCGCACCATCGACCCGGAGAACAACAAGGACGGCGGCGAGCCGGGCGGCAACATCCGCACCGCCTTCCTGTTCAACCCGCAGCGGGTCTCCTTCAACGACATCGCGGGCGGCAGCGCCACCACCGCGGTGGACGTCACCGGCTCCGGCAAGTGGACCTCGCTGACCGCCTCCCCGGGCCGGATCGACCCGGGCAACGAGGCCTGGGCCAGCAGCCGCAAGCCGCTGGTGGGCGAGTTCATGTTCCACAACAAGAAGATCTTCGTGATCGCCAACCACTTCAACAGCAAGGGCGGCGACCAGGGCCTGGACAGCCGCTTCCAGGCGCCCACCCGCTCCTCCGAGGTCCAGCGGGTCAAGCAGGCCCAGGTGGAGCAGGCCTTCGTGGCCAAGCTGCTGGCCGCCGACCCGAAGGCCCGGGTGGTCTCGCTCGGCGACCTGAACGACTTCCAGTTCTCCCCGGCGCTGACCGCCCTCACCAAGGACGGCGTGCTCCGCGACCTGGTCAACGAGCTTCCGGCGAACGAGCGTTACTCCTACGTCTACCAGGGCAACTCGCAGGTGCTGGACCACACCCTGGTCAGCCCGGCGCTGAAGCACGTGGAGTACGACGTGGTGCACATCAACGCCGAGTTCGCCCAGCAGGCGAGCGACCACGACCCGCAGATCGTCCGCATCAAGCCGTAAGGCCGATCGACACGACGGGCGCGGACCGGAGTTCCGGTCCGCGCCCGTCGCGTCTTCCTGAGGTGCTACCGGCCCAGTGCCTTGAGCACCGCGCCGGCCATCGCCCGCTCCCCGGCCGCGTTCGGGTGGAACGGCACCGCCGGGGAGCCCGGCAGCGCGCCCTCCACCCAGCGGTCCGAGGAGCAGGCGTCGTGGCCCCTGGTGGGGGTCAGGGTGTCCACGTACGTGGCGCCGTTGGCGGCGGCGGTCCGTGCCAGCATGGCGTTCAACTCGCCCAGCACGCCCCGCAGGTAGTCCACGTCCCCGGGGGTGACGGGCTGGCGGCCGATGCAGCTGCGGCCGTCCTCGGGCAGCACGGACGGGTAACCGACCAGCAGGACCTTGGCGTTGGGGGACTTGGCGTGGATCTTCCGCAGCATGTCCGCGAGTTGGGGTGCGGCACCGGTGATCCGGGAGCGCAGCGAGTCCTCGCCGTAGACCCACTGGAAGGACCAGTCCCGCCACTCCCAGTGGCCGTCGGCGTAGACGTCCTTGCACGGGGTGCCGAAGGGGTTGACCACCGCGCCGGCGATGCAGACGCCGATCACGTCGCCGACGCCCAGGTCGGTGACGCCGAGGTCGTTGCCGCCGATGCCGAGGGTGATCAGCCCGGTGTCCGGCCGCAGCGCGTCCAGCTGCGGGTCGTTGACCCGGAGGAAGGCGTCGTACTGGGCCGTGGTGAGGTGCTTCACCTTGGCGGCGGCGCAGGTGACGTCGGTGTAGGCGGGGCTGTTCAGCGCGGCCGCGACCAGGTGGCCGTAGTTGCGGTCCGAGCGCAGGCAGAGCCCGGCGGACTGGCCGGGCACGCCGGCGCCGGCGGCGTAGGAGTCGCCGAGCGCGACGTAGGGGCCGTAGCCGGTCTGGGCCTGGGCCTGGGTGGCGGCGGTGGGGGCGGCGAACGCGACCAGTGCGGCGGCGGCGACCAAGAATTTCCGGGCATGGCGGAGCACGGTTCCTCCTGAGGGGTGGAGAGAAACGCATGGTGGGGGAATTCGCTTTACCGACAAGTAAGTTACTGGCAGGTTAATAGGGCTGTCCAGGGGTGTTGCGGAAATCCATTCGCTCCGTCAACTCGACTGATATTTACGCTCCTTGGCGGATCGTTTGTCGGCGGAATTCCGCTACCCGGCGGAGCGGAATTCCGGCGCCGGGTGGTTGACCGGGCCCGGTCCAGGCCAGAGAATCCCGACACCACCCCCGCACCGCCCCCGCACCCCTGGAGGACCCCCGTGGCACTGGACGCCGACGTCATCGTGATCGGAGCGGGGCTCGCGGGCCTGGTGGCCACGGCCGAACTCGCCGACGCGGGACGGAAGGTGATCCTCCTCGACCAGGAGCCGGCCGCCTCGCTCGGCGGGCAGGCGCACTGGTCCTTCGGCGGCCTCTTCCTGGTGGACTCGCCGGAGCAGCGCCGGATGCGGATCAAGGACTCGCACGAGCTCGCCTGGCAGGACTGGCTCGGCACGGCCGGCTTCGACCGGCCGGAGGACGCCTGGCCGCGCCGCTGGGCCGAGGCCTACGTCGCCTTCGCGGCGGGGGAGAAGCGCTCCTGGCTGCACGGCCAGGGCGTGCGGTTCTTCCCGGTGGTCGGCTGGGCCGAGCGCGGCGGCTTCTCCGCCACCGGCCCGGGCAACTCGGTGCCGCGCTTCCACATCACCTGGGGCACCGGGCCCGGCCTGGTCGCCCCCTTCGCCGCCCGGGTCCGGGCCGCCGCCGCGCGCGGGCTGGTGGACCTGCGCTTCCGCCACCGGGTCACCGGCCTGTCCGCCACCGCCGGCGCGGTCGACACCGTCACCGGCGAGGTGCTGGTACCCAGTCAGGTCGCCCGCGGCGAGTCCAGCTCCCGCGAGGTGGCCGGCTCCTTCGAGCTGCGCGCCCAGGCGGTGATCGTCACCTCCGGCGGCATCGGCGGCAACCACGAGCTGGTCCGCAAGGCCTGGCCCGCCCGGCTCGGCACCCCGCCGCAGAAGCTGCTCAGCGGCGTGCCCGCGCACGTCGACGGCCTGATGCTGGACATCGCGGGAGCGGCCGGCGGCCACCTGATCAACGGCGACCGGATGTGGCACTACACCGAGGGCATCGAGAACTGGGACCCGATCTGGCCCAAGCACGGCATCCGGATCCTGCCCGGCCCCTCCTCGCTCTGGCTGGACGCGAGGGGGCGGCGGCTGCCGGTGCCGCTCTTCCCGGGCTTCGACACCCTGGGCACGCTGGAGCACATCATGACGACCGGTCACGAGTACACCTGGTTCGTGCTCACCCAGAAGATCATCGAGAAGGAGTTCGCGCTCTCCGGCTCGGAGCAGAACCCGGACCTGACGGAGAAGTCGGTGCGCGGGGTGCTCGGCCGGGCGCTGCCCGGGGCCACCGGGCCGGTGGAGGCCTTCAAGCGGCACGGCGCGGACTTCGTGGTCGCCGACTCGCTGGCCGAGCTGGTCAAGGGGATGAACGCCAAGACCCCGGAGGCGCTGATCGACGAGGCCGAGCTGCGCCGGGAGATCGAGGCCCGGGACCGCGAGCTGGCCAACCCCTTCTCCAAGGACCTCCAGGTCACCGCCGTCCACGGCGCCCGCCGCTACCTGGGCGACAAGCTGATCCGCACCGCCACCCCGCACCGCCTGCTCGACCCCAAGGCCGGGCCGCTGATCGCGGTGCGGCTCAACATCCTCACCCGCAAGTCGCTCGGCGGCCTGGAGACCGACCTCGACTCCCGGGTGCTGCGGGCCGACGGCTCGCCGCTGGAGGGCGTCTACGCGGCCGGCGAGGCGGCCGGCTTCGGCGGCGGCGGGGTGCACGGCTACCGCTCGCTGGAGGGCACCTTCCTCGGCGGCTGCCTCTTCTCCGGCCGGGCGGCGGGCCGGGCGGCGGCGAGGGCCACCGCCTGACCCGCGTTCCGGTGACGGTCAGCGCTTCATGTAGACGCTGTCCATGAACTCCACGATCTGCTTGTCCGTCAGCCGGCCGCCCTCGCGGTGACCCATCGCGAGGTCGGCCTCGCTGATCATGCCGACCAGCCGCTCGCCGTCGATCACCGGGATCCGGCGGATCTGGTGCTGCTCCATCTTCTTCAGCACCGCGTCCATCGAGTCGTCCGCGTGCACGCAGTGCAGGTGGCCGCTGAGCTCCATCGCCTTCATCATCGACGGGTCCTTGCCCTCCGCGATACATCGGGTGACGATGTCGCGGTCGGTGATGATCCCCTTGAGGCGCTGGTCCTCGCCGCAGATCGGCAGGGCACCGACGCCCATGTCCCGCATCATCATGGCGGCGTCGAGCAGGGTCTGGTCGGCACGGACGCACTGGGCACCGGCGTGCATGATGTCGCTGGCCGTGATCATGAGTCGAACCTCCGGTCCGCCCCCGGAGGGTCCGGGGTGCGGTCGCGGCCACCGTAAGCAGCCGCCGGACGGACCGCACGGCGGGCGGCCGGGCCCGTGACGCTCCGTCATGGCGGTGGCCGTACTGACGCACCCTGCCGGGCCCGCGGCGCCGTGGTGCAGAATTCAGGGTGATCACGGGGGTGGCGCCAGTCCTCCCCGGCGCCCGCAGCACGGCCCCGGCCCCCACGCCGCCGGGCCCCCGTCGGAAGGAAACTGATGGCTCGTCGCCCGCGCAAGGAGGCCGCCGCGGCGGCCACGGCCCCCGTCACCGTCACGGTCTGCCGGGGATGCTGCTGCGGGACGGAGCGGCGCCACCCGGAGGTGGACCACGCGGCGCAGCTGGTCCGGCTGAAGGAGGGGATCGGTGCGGCCGGACGGGTCCGCGCGGTGCCCTGCCTGGACGCCTGCGACCACTCCAACGTGGTGGTGGTGAGCCCCTCCGCCGAGGGCCGCGCGGCGGGCGGGCGCCCGGTCTGGCTCGGCTGGGTGCTGGCCGACGACATGCTGGACGAGATCACCGACTGGGTGAAGGCGGGCGGTCCCGGCGTCGCCGACTCGCCCGGCACGCTGGACCTCCAGGAGTTCGCCGTCTCCCGCCGGATCCGCGACGGCCTGCCGGGCTGACCACGCCCGGTCCGGTGACCTGGCATGCTGCCGGGCATGAGCGAGACGGAACTGAACGGCAGGCCGGTGCGGCCGGAGGAGCTCCAGGCACTGGCGCTCACCAACTACGGCCACTTCACCACCCTGCGGGTGTCCGAGGGCCAGGTGCGCGGCCTGGCACTCCACCTGGAGCGGCTGCGGCGGGACTGCCGGGAGCTGTTCGCCGCCGAGCTGGACCTCGACCGGGTGCGCGCGTACGCCCGGCGGGCCGTCCCGGCGGCGGGCGGGGAGGTGATGGTCCGGATCACCGTCTTCGACCCGGCCCTGGACCTGGCCGGCCTGGCCGGGAAGGCCGACCCCGCCGTCCTGGTGACGACCCGTCCGGCCGGCCCCTCCGCCGCGCAGCCGCCGCTGCGGGTCCGTACGGTGCCGTACGTGCGGGACCTGCCGCAGGTGAAGGCGGTCGGCCTGTTCGGTGCCCTGCACCACCGCCGGGCCGCCCAACTGGCGGGTTACGACGACGCGCTGTTCGTCACCCCGGACGGTGCGGTGGGGGAGGGCGGCACCTGGAACCTCGGCCTGGTCCGGGGCGGCGAGGTGGTCTGGCCCGAGGCCCCGTACCTGCCGGGCGTCACCCAGGAGCTGCTGGGAGGGCTGCTGCCGGGCCGCCGCGAGGTGGTCACCCCCGGTCGGCTGCCGGACTTCGAGGCGGCGTTCGCCGCCAACGCGGCCATGCCGCTCGGCCTGCGGCCGGTCACCGGGATCGACGCGGTGCGGTACCCGGCCGGGCACCCGGTGCTCACCGCGCTCTCGGCGGCGTACGCGGCCCTGGAGGGCGAGGTGCTCTGAACGCGCGCGGGGCCGCACCCGCCGGGTGCGGCCCCTGACGCGGGATCAGTAACCGCGGGCGCCGCGGCCCGGGTCGGCCTGCTGGACCTTGGAGGCCAGGTCGTGGCCGTCCTTGGAGACGCCGTAGCGGTCCATCACGTAGTTCATCGCCGCGGCGCAGCTGGCCACCGGGTCGTAGATGTTGGTGGAGGTGCCCGGCTGGTGGTGGGCGGCGAAGGTGCTCGGGATGGTCTGCCAGGGGCCGCGCGAGCAGTTCTGCGGGAAGCCGTCCCCGACCCGGGGGCCGTGGGCGTTGCTGTCCCAGTCGTTGACCAGCGGCATGGAGTTGTACGAGGACTCGCGGCCGGTCATGGTCAGCAGACCGCGCATCCAGTTGGCCCGGGCCTGCGGGTCGGTGATGCCCATCAGGTCGAGCGTCTTGTTGATGTAGTCCTCGCAGGCCGCCTTGCCGCTCTTCCAGGAGCCCCGGCCGCCGTACTCGACCTCGGAGACCTTGATCGCGGAGGCGGTGGACGGCGTGGCGGAGGCGTCGCCGCCGTTGTCCCCGCCGCCGTCGTGGTCGCCGGAGCCGTTCCCGTTCCCGTTGCCATGGCCGTTCCCGTTCCCGTGGCCGTTGCCCTGGCCGTTCCCGTTCCCGTTCCCGTTCCCGTTCCCGTGCCCGTTGCCGGTGGGCGTGGGCTTCGGCTTGTCCGGGGTCTCGCGCTCCTTGTCCTGCTTCTTCTGCTCCTCGGCGATCCGGCGCTCCGCCTCCTGGTACTCCCGGATCACGGCCTGGAGCTTCAGCGCGTCCTCGGCGATCGCCTTGGTCAGCTTCTCCTTGGTCTCCATCAGGTGCCGGGCGCGGTTCTCCACGTCCTTGGCGTCGTTCAGCACGTCGTAGGCGATGTAGAAGCCGGCGATGCCCGCCAGCGGGCTGACGGCCAGGTCCACCGCGACCGCCTTGGCCAGCGTGGACTGGATCTTCCCGAGCTTGGCCTGGAGCTCCGCCATCCGCTGGCTCATCTGCTGCCAGTCCTTCTGGAGCCTCCCCAGCTCCGCCGTCGAGACGCCGAACCCGCCACTCATACCGCTGCCCCCATGCCTACTAGCTCCGCTGCCCCGGACCGCCACCGCGAACGCCTGCCCGCTCCACGTCCGGTGACGGTCACTCACACCTTGATGGTTCCCCGGCATCCTGCCACGACCTGCGATGCGCGGATAAACCGCTTGCCCCTGGGGCGGGCTCACCTAGCATCGGCAGGGTGGCCAGTGAACTGCGGCGGATCACCGCCTTCCGGACGTCCTTCGCCCGCCGTCAGGCCGATTCGGTGCGGGAGGTGACCGGCGGGTTCGTGGTGCGGAACGCGGAGTTCCCGCTCTCCTACGAGCACAACCAGCTGCACGTGGACGGCACCGGCCTCGACCCGGCGGTGCTGCTCGCGCTCGCGGACGAGGTGATGGCGGACGCGGACCACCGGCTGCTGACCGTCTACGACGACGAGCTGGGCGCGGCCTGCACGCCGCTGTTCACCGCCGCCGGGTACCAGCACAGCACCGAGCTGGTGATGCACCACGCCGGCCCGGCGCCCGCCGCACTGCCCGCCGAGCCGGCCGAGCCGGTGGACTGGCCGGTGCTGGCGGAGCCGTACGGGGAGCGGCTGCGCGAGTGGATGCCGGAGCTGACGGACGAGGGCGTGCGGCAGCTGGTCGAGCGCCGGGTGGCGCGGCGGCGCGGTGCGGCGGAGGTGCTCTTCCTGGCGGCCCGGACCCCGGAGGGAGAGGTGGCAGCCTGGGCCGACCTCTACCTGGACCCGCCGAGCGGCACCGCCCAGATCGAGGACCTGATCACCGCCGCCGAGCACACCCGCCGCGGCTACGCGGACGCCGTCGTCGCCACCGCGCTGCATCGCGCCGCCGGGGTGGAGCTGCGGTTCCTGATCGCCGACGCCGAGGACTGGCCGCAGTACTGGTACGGGCGCCGCGGCTTCACCCCGGTGGGCCGGGGGCACTCCTTCACCCGCTCGTGATCGAATGGCCGAACGGGTTCGCCCCGACGGGGGGCTGACCGACCATCAGGGAGAGAACGTGCGCAAGCTGGTGTACTTCATCGCCACCACGCTGGACGGCCACATCGCCGCCCCGGCCGGCGGGGACCCGACCGGCCCGGACGGCTTCTGGCCGATCGGCCAGGACTACGTCGAGCACCTGGTCGCCGAGTACCCCGAGACCCTCCCCGGCCCGGCCCGGGCCGCCTTCGGCCTCACCGCCGAGGGCGCTCGCTTCGACACCGTGCTGGAGGGCACCCACACCTACCGGATCGGCCTGGACGCGGGCGTCGCCAACGCCTACCCGCACCTGCGCCACCTGGTCTTCTCCCGCAGCCTCACCGAAGCCCCGGACCCGGCGGTCGAGCTGGTCGCCACCGACCCGGTCGCCAAGGTCCGTGAGCTCAAGGCCGAGGAGGGCAAGGACATCTGGCTCTGCGGCGGCGGCGAGCTGGCCGGCACCCTCTACGCCGAGATCGACCGCCTGGTGCTCAAGCTCTCCCCGCTGAGCACCGGCTCCGGCATCCCGCTGTTCGGCCGCTCCGCCGCCTTCGAGCCCCGCAGTTGGCAGCTGACGGACCAGACCGCCCTGAAGAGCGGCGTCCTCTTCCTCACCTACGACCGGGTCTGAGGACGCCGCCCGCGGGTCAGGCCAGGGCCCGGCGCAGCACCTCGCAGAGCTCGGCGAGCTGGCGCTGCGAGACGTCCGCCGACAGGATCGCCTGCGAGCCGTGGAAGGTGCCGGGCCACTGGTGCAGTTCGACCGGGACCCCGGCCTGCATCAACTGCAGGGCGTAGACGATCTCCTCGTCCCTGAGCGGGTCGAACTCGGCGGTCGAGATGTACGCGGGCGGCAGGCCGGAGAGCTCGGTGGCCCGGGCGGGGGCGGCGTACTCGTCGGCCACCGCGTTGCCCAGGTAGTGCGCCCAGACCGCGGTCAGCTTGGCCCGGTCGTGCCACGGGGTGGCGGTGAAGTGCCGCTGGGACCAGGTCTCCTGACGGTCGTCCAGGCCGGGCTGGTTGAGCAGCTGGAAGCGAATCGCCGGCCCCTGCCGGTCGCGCGAGCGCAGCGCCAGCCCGGCGGCCAGGCCGCCGCCCGCGCTGTGCCCGCCGACCGCGATCCGCTCCGGGTCCACGCCCAGCTCCGCCGCGTGCGCGGCCAGCCAGCCGAGCACCGTCCAGGCGTCGTCCAGCGCCGCCGGGTAGCGGTGCTCGGGGGAGCGCCGGTAGTCCACGGAGACCACCAACACCCCTGAGCCGTGGGCCAGTTTGGCCGCCCACGGGTGCTCCGTGTCCAGGTCCCCGAAGACGAACCCCCCGCCGTGCAGCCAGATGATCGCGCCCAGGGGGGACTTCTCGTCCCGGGGCCGGTAGATCCGCACCGCCACGTCCGGGTCGCCGGGCACGGTGCGGTCCTCGACGTCCAGCAGCGCGGCCTCCGGGGCCGGCCGGGCGGCCGCCCGCTCGGCGAAGTTGCGCCGCGCGGTGAGCGGGTCGGTCACGTCGGTGTCGGGGAGGAAGGGGATGAAGGCTTCGAGTTCCGGGTCCATGTCCTCCATCCTGTCCGCACCCTGACGGCACGTCAGCCGCCGTCCGTCGCACGTCCCGCCGCCGCGGCGCACCGTTCGGCGGGCCCCGGGAGAGCGGGGCCGGACTAGGGTGCGGGCATGGAAGCACTGGCCGTCCGGCTCTCCGGGCTCGATCCGTACGTCGACGGTGCCATCCGCATCATCGGCTTCTACGACACCCTGATGCGCCGCCGGGTCGACCTGCCCGCGCTGGCCCGGACCTCCGCCGGGCTGGCCGAGTGCGTGACCGGCATCCGGCTGCACGGTACGGGGCGGGTGGTCCGCTTCTCGCCGCTGGGGACCGAGGCCGCGGGGCCGCCGGGGGAGGTCTCGGCGCGGGCCGCGGTCACCCTGGACGAGGAGGAGATCGGCGAGGTCTGGCTGGAGCGCGGCGGCACGGGGAGCCCGCTGGACGAGGTGCTGCTCGACCGCCTGGCGATCGCCGTCGCCGCGGCGGTCGAGCGGTACGGACCGGCCCGCACCACCATGGCCGACCCGGCCCTGGTCGAACTCGCCGTCAGTTCCGGCGCCGAGGAGGCGGCCCGGGCCAGGGCGCTGCGGCTGCTCGGCTTCGCGCCGGATGCCCCGCCGCAGGTGGTGGCGGTCCGCTCGGCGGGGCCCGCCCTGGACCGGATCGGTGCCGCGGTCTGCCCCGGCCGTCCGGTGAAGGCGGCCGTGCTGGCCGGGGTCGGCGTCCTGCTGGTCACCGTGCTGGACCGCACCGCCTTCCCTGCCGGGGTCCGCGCGGGCATCGGCGCGGCGGGCAGCCCCGAGCGGGCCTGGCGGCAGGCCCGTACCGCGCTCCGGTTCACCACCGACCGCCGACCGGTCGTCGAGCACGGGGAGTTGGGGGCCCTCGCGCTGCTGGCCGCCGTGCCGTCCGCGGTCGTCCGGGCCAATCCGGACGTGGCCGCCCTGGCCCGGCTCGCCGCGGACCCGGAGGGGCTGGCCACCCTGGAGGCGTACTGCCGGACGGGCTCGCTGCGCCGCGCCGCCGACGACCTCCACCTCCACCACAGCAGCGTCGCCCGCCGGATCGACGGGATCGGCCGCACCCTCGGTCTCGACCTCACCGACCCGGCGGACCTGACCAGGGCACGGATCGCCCTCACCGCCCGGCGGTTGCTGGACGGCGAGGGCGAGGGTGCGGGCGGTGCCGGAGGGTCAGAGGGCGCAGGCGGCTGACGGGGCGCCGGTGGGGAGCGGGAGGCTCACCGGGACGGTGGCGCTGGGCGGCGGGGTGCCGCCGCGGGTGGTCCAGGCGACCAGGGCGTCGAAGGCGGTGTCGAAGCAGGGCTGCATCGGGCGGACCAGTTCCGGGGCGAGGTCGCGGGAGCCGTCGGTGTGGGTGCCGTTCTCGATCCGGTAGTAGCGGTGCAGGCCGCTCCGGCCAGCCTCGTCCACCATCTCGTCGTAGACGTCGCCGGTGCGGCTGATCGGGAGCAGGACGTCCAGGGTGCCCTGGAGGGTGATGAGCGGGCGGGCGATGCGGCCGGTCAACGAGACCCGGGCGACGGCGTCCTTCACGCTCTGCGGGCGGGAGGCGTAGTCGTAGTCGGTGTCGCAGCCCGGTCCGGTGCCTTCGGGGCAGAACGGCGTGCCGGCCCGGGTGTCGCCGTCGTAGTCGGGGTCGAGCTCCTCGCGGACGATGCGCTGGAGGGCGTCCCACTGCGGGCGGTGGGAGGGCCAGAGGGCCTCGGAGCCCTCGGGGTAGCCGGCGGCGTGCATGGCCTCGGCGGCGCCGGGCTCGTGGCGGTCCCAGCGCGGGTAGGCGCGCAGGGCGGGCGGAAGGTTGGTCAGCAGGTTGGGCTGGTCCCGGGTGAACAGCAGGCCGTTCCAGTCGATGCCGCCGGTGTAGAGCTGTGGGTAGTGCTCCAGCTGCCAGCGCACCAGGTACCCGGCGGCGGAGAGCCCGGCGGCGTACGTCCGGCCGGGAGCCCGTCCGTAGTGGCGGGCGGTCACCTGCTGGGCCGCGACCGTGAGTTGGGCCACCCGCCGGTGCCACTCCAGGATGGCGTCGCCGGGCGCGGCGCCGTCCTCGTAGATCCGGGGACCGGTGTTGCCCTTGTCGGTGGCGGCGTAGGCGAAGCCCTTGGCCAGCACCCGGTCGCTGATGATCAGGTCGTTCGCGTACTGGCCCCGGACCCCGGGCGGGCCGGCCACCACCAGGCCGCCGTTCCAGTGCTCGGGCAGCCGGATCACGAACTGGCTGTCGTGGTTCCAGCCGTGGTTGGCGTTGGTGGTGGAGGTGTCCGGGAAGTAGCCGTCCAGCTGGATGCCGGGGATCCGGGACGGGTTGACGGTGTCCTTGGCCTGGAGGCCCTCGTAGTCCTTGGAGTTGGTGAGGCCGGCCGGGAGTGCGGCCGTGGTCAGGTCGTCCAGGCAGTGGCTGATCAGCCGCTCCGCGCCGGGGACGCGCAGGCGCTGCCCCTGGCAGGCGGGGCCGGCCGCGTCCGCGGCCGTGGCGGGGAGCAGGCCGACGGCCAGCAGGGCGGGCACGAGGGCGACGAGCGGGCGCCAACGGCGGTGCTTGGTACGGGACATGGTGCTCGGTACTCCTCAGGGTCGATGGGGACGGACCGAAACTAGGCGGCCCGGCCCCGGGCCGAGGAGTGCCGGGCGGCCACACTTGCCGGTGAAGCCCCTGGTGACGATCGGCACATGACCTCCGGCCAGACCTGGGGCGCGCGGCGGTGGCCGCCGTCCGCGGTCCCGTATCGTCCCTGCCGGAGACCGACTCGAAGGGGGAGCGGATGGCCTCGTCGCCGGCCGTCGTGCCGTGGATCCCGCCCGTGCTGTACGTGGCGGTGCTGGCCGGTGGCGTCTACCACGCCGCGCTCGGGGACGGTCCGGTGCCGGTGGGACGCCTCGCGGGCTTCGTGGCGGGGCTGCTCCTGCTGCTCGCCCTGGACCTCGGGGAGCGGCGCCGGTGGCCGACGGGCACACCGGCCCGGACGGCGGCCGTCCTGCTGGCGGCCAGGCTGCTGCTCTGCTCGGCCGTGGCGGTGCTGGACGGTTCGGGCGTCTCCCGGGCGCTGTTCGTCCTGGTGCCGTTCGCCGCGCACCTGGCCTTCGGCCGGCGGGCCGGACTGGTCGGCGGCGCGGCCTGCTTCGCGCTGCTGGTCACCGGATACACGCTCCTCGTGCCCCGGTGGTGGGTCCGGGCGGAGTACGTCTCCGACCTGCTGATGTTCGCGCTGGGTCTGGCGCTGGCGCTCTCGATGGCGGCCGTCGCGCTGCGCGACCAGCGGGCGCGGGCCCGCCTGGAGGCCGCGCTGGCCGAGCTGGAGCTCTCGCACGAGCGGGTGTCCGCGTACGCGCTGCGGGTGGCGGAGCTCTCCACCGCAGAGGAGCGCAACCGGGTGGCCCGGGAGATCCACGACAGCCTGGGCCACCACCTGACCGCCGTGGCCGTCCAGTTGGAGAAGGCCGAGGCCTTCCGCGAGCTCGACCCGCAGGCCTCGGCGAAGGCGGTGGCGGACGCCCGCTGGTCCGCCGGGCGCGCACTCACCGAGGTCCGCGAGTCGGTCGGCGCACTGCGCGGGGCCCGGCCCTTCTCCCTCGCCCGCGCGCTCGCCGACCTGGCCCGTCACCTGGGCGACGACCGTCTGACGGTCGCCCTGCGGGTCACGGGGGAGGAGGCCGGGTACGACGCCGAATCGCTCACCGCGCTGTACCGGGCCGCCCAGGAGGCGCTCACCAACGCCCACCGGCACGGGCGGGCGAGCCGGATCGAGGTCACGGCCGCCTACGGCGAGGCCGCCGCCACGCTGGTCGTCGCCGACGACGGCCGGGGCTTCGACGGTGTGCCGGGGGCGGGGAGCGGCTTCGGCATCCGCGGCATGCGCGAGCGCGTCGAACTCCTCGGCGGGAGTGTGGAGATCGGTGCGGCCACTCCCTCCGGCGCGGTGGTCACCGTGACCGTCCCGCGGGCCCGGCGACCGGTGGGGAGCCTCGGATGAGCGGAGGCCCTCGGACGGAGGTGCCGCCGGCCGTGGGCGGGCGGGGGCCGGAGGTGCGGGTGCTGGTCGTCGACGACCAGGAGCTGGTCCGGGAGGGGATCGCCTCCCTGCTGGGCATCCAGCCGGGCGTCACCGTGGTGGCGACGGCGGGTGACGGACCGTCGGCCGTCGAGGCGGCGGTGGCCCACCGGCCGGACGTCGCCCTGGTGGACGTGCGGATGCCGGGCCAGGACGGGATCGGGACCGCCGCCGTGCTGGCCGCCCGGGTACCCTCCTGCCGGGTCGTCATGCTGACCACCTTCGACGACCAGGAGTACGTCGCCGGGGCGCTGGCCGCCGGTGCCGTCGGGTACCTGCTCAAGAACCTGCCATCCGCCGAACTCGCCCGGGCGGTAAGGATGGTGCACGTCGGGGTGGCCCAGTTCGACACCACGGTGGTGGCCCGGTTGGCGGCCGCCCTGACGGCCGCGCCGGCCTCCGCGCCGGCCTCCGCGCCGGCGCCCGCGACTGTCCGGGTGACACCTGCGGACGACGGGCTGACCGGGCGGGAGGTGCAGGTGCTGCGTCTGATCGCGGGCGGTTCGACCAACCGGGAGATCGCCTCCCGCCTCTTCCTCAGCGAGGGCACCGTCAAGAACCACATCTCCCGGATCCTGGGCCGGCTCGGGCTCCGGGACCGCACCCAGGCCGCCCTGTACGCCCGCGACCACGGCCTGCTCTGACCGCGGGCCACCGGTCCGGTCAGGGCTGGGCCAGCACCGCCACCAGCCGGCCGATGTCCGCGCGCCAGGGCTCGCCGTACTCGGTCTCGTCCCAGAGCCCGGCCAGCTCGGAGTCGTCGCCGAGCACCCGGCCCAGCGCCGCGGCCGCCAGGGCCCGCAGCTCCGGGGCGAGCGGGGGCAGCGGCTGCTTGGGGCCGTAGGCGGGCGACACCGGTGCCCCGCCCGGGAGTTGGGCGGCGATCAGGGCGGCGGCGGCCACCGCCTCGGCGCCCTCGTCGATCTCGAGGTAGTCCGTGCTGTCCGCGACCGCGGCCAGCACCCGGCGGAGGATCGCCCCTCGCTCGGACTGCTCGGCGTCGTCCAGGAAGGCGGCGAAGTCGGCCGCGTTGTCGTTCTCGAACGGGCCGATGTCCCAGGTGCCCATGGTGTGCTCCCCCAGCTCGGGTGGTGGTGTCCGGAGGATCATCGCAGCGGGGGGTGACACCACGGGGGAGCGGGGTGGTCCGTCGGCCGCACGGCCGGGGGCCACTGGTGGCGGAGCCTCGGTCCAGCTAAGCTGAACGTGTTCAAAATGGCGTACCGGGGATGCTTGGCCCCCGGTCATCGGGGTGCGGGGGCGGGCGGCATGGGGGAACGGCCGGGGAGACCGGTGGGACGTGGCCGGGGCGCGAGAGCGTGGGTGCTGCTGTTGGGCCTCTGGCTGCCGGCGGCCGGTCCGGCGCTCTCCGGGTGCAGCCTGTCGGCCGTCTACGTGCTCTGCGTCGGGGAGCAGCCCGCCGGGATCACCTCCGCCGACCTGGCCGGGACCTACCGGGGCGATCCGAACGGGAGGCTGACCCTGGCCGCGGACGGCACGGTGACCGTCTCCGACTGGAGCCACCGTCCGCACGGGGCCGCTGCGAAGGTCGTCCGGATCGCGCACGCCTCCGGTACGTGGGTGCTGAGCGAGACCACGGCCAAGGACGGGATCCTGGAGGTGGCCATGACCTTGGACGCGGAGGGTGCCGCCGTGCACGAGTACGCCTACGTGGGCGGCAGTCGGAAGAAGCCCGAGCTGGCCTACCACCTCGGCGGGGACCCGGACGACTGCGAGACGGTCGACCTGACCAGGGCCTCCTGAGTCCCGGCCCTCCGGAGCGGGCGGAACCGCTCCGGAGGGTGACCGGGCGTCAGGCGGCTCACCGGGTGCGGTAGGCGTCCACGACGGTCTGGGTGAGGGTGTTGCCGCCGAGGTCGGTCAGCTCCGCGCGCAGGCTCACGCCCGTCTCCCGGCCGGTCGCCGGGACGGTCACCGCGCCCTGCCGCACCGGGAGCTGCCGCCAGGAGGCGCCGCCGTCCAGCGAGTACGAGACGCCCAGCGAGCGGTGCCGCCCGTCGGCCGCCGCGCCCCGGACGGTGACCGGCAGCCGCAGGGCGGTGTCGGCCGGGGCCGAGCCGTCGCCGCGCAGTGCGGGGGAGAAGCGGACCACGCTGAGCGGCAGCGGGGTCGGGCCGGTGGTGGCCGCGCGGGTGGAGAAGGTCCAGTCGGCCGTCACCACGCTCGCCGTGCCGGGGGCGCCGCCCCGCTCCACCGAACTGGTCAGCCGGTAGTCCGCCTTGCCGGGCGGGACGGTGAAGGAGCCCTGTCCGGGGGCGTCGGTGGCGGTGCCGACCACCTTGCCGTCCCGGGAGAGCGTGGTGGTGGTCGAGGTGAACGCCGGCGACCACGGCACGTGTCCGTCGCCGTCCGCCAACATCGCGACGTCGACCGTGAGTTGGTCGCCGTCCTGGACCAGGGCGGGCCGGTCTGAGAGCTGCGGGCCGAAGACGGCGTTGTCGAAGGCGTGGACGGTCCTGGTCCCGGCGCGCAGGTTCAGTCCGAGGGCCGGATAGATGGTCGGCCGGGCCTCGCCGACCAGCGGGGCCCGGTAGAGCAGGTCCCACGCGCCGCGCTCCGGGGTGACCAGGAACTCCGCCGTCGCCGGTGCCCGGAACTTCGCCGGCACCCCGATCGTCGGCCCCTGCGAGGGCATCAGGTCCACCACGACCTCCCCCTCGGTGCCCGGCCGGGCGGCCGCGCGCACCTCCAGTGCGGCCAGGTCCCGCAGCGCCGGGCGCCGCACCAGCCCGTCCATCGCGCGGCTGCCGGTGGAGACGTACCCGAGGGCGTAGGTGGTGCTCCCGTTCCGCCAGTAGCTGTCGTACGACTGCCGGACCGTGCCGGGCTCGGCCGCCGGGCCCTGCTGCCCGATCCGGATCCCGGGGTGGGCGAACATCCGGTTCGACAGTCGGGCACCCGGGCCGGAGCCGACCACCAGGTAGACCCCGCTGTTCACGAACTCCGCCGAGGCGTCCGGCGGCCGTACGTCCACCGGCGAGGTGCGGCGGGCGTCCAGGGTGACGGCGGTGTCCCGGTTCAGGTCCAGCCGGGGCTGCACCAGCCAGTCCACCGCGTCCGAGCCGGTGAAGGTGGCGTCCAGCAGGTACCGGCCCTTCGGCAGGCGGAGGGTGGTGGTGCCCGAGGCGTCGTACGGGGCCTCGGTGCGGTCCGCGCCGGGGCCGGAGACGCCGATGACGTGGGTCTCGTAGCTGGAGGCGGGGCGGCCGTCGCGGCCGAGGTGATGGATCGTCAGGGTGTAGGTGGCCGGTTCGGCCGCGGTCGCGGCCCTCGCCGCGTCGGCGGCGGGCGCGGCGGTGACCAGCAGGGCGACGCCGACGGCGAGCGAGCGCAGGGCGGTGCGGCGGGTGGGGCGGGTGGGGCGGGTGGCCTTGGGATTGTCCATGCACTGCCCTGCACCTCGGCGCCGCCGCGTTCCGGTGATCCCGATCACAGGGGGCCGCCGGCGAGGAGTGTGGCGCAGGTCACCGGAACTCCCGCAACGCCCGAGGCAGGGCGGAGTGTGACCACGTACGGGAGGAACCGGACATGAGGGACCGTCTGCGCGCGGGGGACCGCGGCGCCCTGGCGGAGCTGTACGACGAGCACGCCGCCGTGCTGTACCGGTACGCCCTGCGCGTCACCGGCGACTGGGCGGAGGCCGAGGACATCGTCTCGGCCACCTTCCTGGCCGCCTGGAACGCGCGGGAGTCGCTGCGCACCGAGGGAGGCGAACTCCGGCCCTGGCTGCTCGGCATCGCCACCAACCTCATCCGCCGCAACGCCCGGACCCGCCGCCTCCGCCGCCTGGCCCTGGCCCGCGTCCCCGAACGCGGCCTGCTGCCCGACTTCTCCGACGACCTGGTCGCCCACCTCGCCGACGCCGAGCAGCTGCGGGCGGCCCGTGCGGCGCTCGGCCGGCTGCGGCCCCGCGACCGCGAGGTCTTCGTCCTGGTGGTCTGGGAGGGCCTCGACTACGCGGCCGCCGCCGAGGCCCTCGGCGTCCCGGTCGGCACCGTCCGCTCCCGCCTCTCACGGGCCCGCGACCGGCTCCGGACCCTCACGGAGGCCGAACTGCGCCGACCCCGCCCTGCGCCGGCCGCCTGCCCCGACTCCGCTCCCGCCGATCGCCCCGGCCCCGCCGATCGCCGGGCCGCTCCGGGCGGCGCAGCCGCTTTCGACCGGTCAGTCGCCTCGGGCGGAGCGACCTCCTCCGGTCGGCCTGCTTGCGACGACGGTCAGGGCCCGATCCGCGGCCCCGGCTCCGTCCGCCGCCCGGCTGCCCCGGAGGACTCGGTGACCTCCGGCTGCCCGGCTCCCCCTGACGCCACGTCACCCGTTCCGTCCGCCGACCGCCGCCACCTTCAGGAGTCCTCCCGGTGAACCGCTCCCCGTCCCCGTCCGACCTCTCCCTCGCCGAGCTGCTGCCCCCGCCGCCGGTGCCGCCGCTGGGGGCCGACCGCTCCCGGCTGCTCAAGGCGTCGGTGCTGCGCTCCTCCGCTCCCGTCCCCGTGGCCCGCACCGTCCGCCGGCCGCTGCTCCTCGCCGGGGTCGCGCTGGCCTGCGCCGTGACGGGCGTGGTGGCCGTGCAGCCCTGGCAGCAGCGGTCCGGCCCCGCTCCGGCCGTGGTCGCCGATGCCCCCTCCGCCGTCCGGCTGCTCGACCGGATCGCCCTGGTGTCGGCCGCTTCCGGTGCTCAACCGGCCGCCCGCGCCGACCAGTTCGTCTACGTGGAGAGCCGGGTGGCCTTCGCCGGGCGAAGCGCGGACGGCGGCCCCGCCGTCCTCCCGCCGGTGCACACCCGCCGGGTCTGGTCCTCCGCCGACGGCAGCCTCCCCGGCCTGGTCCGCGAGGACGGTGCCCCCGACAGCGTCACCACCTACACCCCCGGCGTTCCCGCCGCCGACCCCTCGGTGAGCTGCCCCTCCTCGGCCTGGCTCGCCTCGCTCCCCACCGACCCGGCCGCCCTGCTCCGCCTGATCCACGATCAGACCCGAGGTCAGGGAGCCGACCCCGACCAGCGCGCCTTCACCGCCATCGGCGACCTCCTCGCCGAGACCTCCGCACCCCCGCAGGTCACCGCCGCCCTCTACCGCGCCGCCGCCCTGATCCCCGGCGTCACCGCGGTCCCCACCGCCACCGACGCCGCCGGGCGCGAAGGCGTGGCCGTGGCCCGCACCGCCCCCTCCGGCGAACAGACCCAGTGGATCTTCGACCGCACCACCCACACCTACCTCGGCGAACGCACCGTCCTCACCCGCCCCACCGACGCCGGCCCGGCCGGCACCGTCCTCGGCACCTCCGCCGTCCTGCTGCGGGCCGTGGTCGACCGCCCCGGAGACCTCCCGGCCGCACCTGCGGCCTGATCCTCGAAACTCGCGAAAAAACTGCCGCCGCGCCCTCCCGGAAATGCCCCGCACAGGCCTCCGGCGGGGGCGCGGTCGCACTCCCGGGGTGGGCCGAGGGCAGCGGGGCGAGGGCCTCCGGGGAGGCGCGCAGGCGCGCTTCTGAGGCTCCGTCAAACCCCGTCTGACCTGGTCTTTCCATGGAAATGTCCTAGGCTGAGGGCACCGTTCGGACGTCCTTCGGGAGGGGTACTGTGAGTACGGAGAACCATGCCTACGACGCGAGCGCGATCCAGGTGCTGGAGGGGCTGGACGCGATCCGGAAGCGGCCCGGGATGTACGTCGGCTCGACGGGCGAACGCGGCCTGCACCACCTGGCCTCCGAGCTGGCCTGTCACGCGATGAACGGGGTGCTCGCGGAGGGCGGGGGGCGCGTCGACGTCACCCTGTTGTCCGACGGCGGGTTCCGGGTGCGGAGCGAAGTGGGCGTGGACCCGGTCGAGTTCTCGATGCTCCTGACGGACTTCTCCTTCTGCTTCGGCGCGGGGGCGAGGCGAGGCGAGATCATGCTTGCCGGCCCCGGAATGCTGTGCGCGGTGAACGCCCTGTCCACCCGGACGGAGCTCGAGGTGCGGCACGACGGCATCCGCTGGGAGGCGGGCTTCGCCCGGGGCCGCACGGTCAAGCCGGTCACCGAGGCAGGTGCGGCGGAGGGCAGTTCGGTCACGGTGGCCTTCTGGCCGGACCCCGAGGTCTTCGACACCACGCAGTTCTCGCAGCAGGTACTGGCCGATGCGTACCGCCAATTGGCTTTCCTCTATCGCGAGTTGTCCATCACCTTCACCGACGGGCGCGGACCGGGCGAGCCCCGGGCGTTCGGCTTCGGCGGCGACCTTCGAGGATTCGTCGCGCACCTGGACGGTGAGGAGAGCCCTGACGTCATCGGCTTCGGGTGCGACGACCCTCGGATGCCGGGCGAGCTGGAGGTGGCCCTTCGCTGGCGGCCGGGCGGGGGAGAGGCACGCGAGTGGAGTTTCGCCAACGGCCTCCGGACCGAAGGCGGTGGCACCCACGTGGAGGGTCTGCGGCGTGGGCTCCGAGCGGCCGTCAGCTCCTACGGGTACCGGCGGGAGCTGCGCACCGCGGCTGCGCCCGAGATCGCGTGGGACAGGATCTCGGACGGGCTGACCGCAGTGGTCTCCGTGAAGCTCGACGACCACCTGAGCTTCGAGGGCGCCATCCGCGACAAGCTGGGCAACCCGGCGGTCGCCCCCTGCGTGGAGGAGGCGGTCCGAGACCACGTCACCGCTTGGCTGGAGACCCACCCGGCCGAGGCCGACGCCCTCGTCGGGCGGATGCTCCTCGGCTGACGGTCCGCGACCTCCCCGGGCGGCGGCGTCAGCCGCCGAGGCACTCGCCGTCCGGGGAGGTGTCCGGAGACCCCATGCCGCTCCGAAGTCGACCAGCCCGGACCTGAGTTCGGCGGTGATCTCCCCGAGCGCCCAGGTCGCCCGCCGCTCGGGCGCCGCCGCCGTCAGCTGCCGCATCCCACGGCCGCCACCCGTCCGGACGTACGGATACGGAACGTCGACCACCGGCCCGCCCCGGCACCGCCGTTCGGCTGTGCTGCCCTCCGGCGGGGGCGATCGGGCGGGGCCGTCCGGATGAAGAAGTCCGTGGGCCGGGCCCGGCTCCGGGGAGGGCGGGGGCGGTCCGATTAGCGTCGTGCGGTGACCGCGCCCGTGAGCCATTCCGTCTCCCTCCGTCTCGCCCGCCCGCTGATGGCGGTGGCCGCCGTGCTCGCGGTCACCGGTCTGAGCGGCCCTGCGGCCCGGCCGACCGGGACGGTCCCGGAACGGCCCCTGCCGAGAGCCGGCGGAGGGTCGGTGCTGCTGAACGAGACGTTCACGGGGAGCTCGATCGCCGACCCCGGCTTCGTCCCGCTCGACTCGGCCTGCCTGACCGGGGCCGGCGGGCCGCCGCCGGCCGGCCAGTCGACGACCGGGCCCTGCACCGGTGCGTCGCAGACCACGCCGTCCGTCCCGGCCCCCGGGGTCACCCCGGGCTGGCTGCAGCTGACCGACGGCGGGAACTACCGGGTCGGCGGTCTGCTCTACAACCGTCCGCTCCCGGGCAACGGGGGCCTCGTGGTCTCCTTCGACCAGTACCAGTACGGCGGCAACGGCGCCGACGGCATCGGGTTCTTCCTGGTGGACGGCAGCGTCGACCTGAAGACGGCGGGCGCCGACGGCGGCTCGCTCGGCTACGCCCAACGGAACCTGGTGCCCGGCGTGGAGGGCGGCTACCTCGGCATCGGCCTCGACGCCTACGGCAACTTCGCCAACGACGGCGAGCAGCGCGGACTGAACTGCCCGGCCGGACAGAAGTCACCGGTGATCAGCGACAACCAGGTGACCGATTCGGTCACCCTGCGCGGGCCGGGGGAGGGGCTGGACGGCTACTGCTTCCTGGTCTCGACCATGAAGCCGGACGCGAGCAAGCCCTCCGGTCAGGTCACCACGCTGCCCGGCAACCTCCGGGCGGACACCACCGACCCCGAGCAGGCCGCCCGGACCGTCCGGCTGACGGTCAGTCCGGACGCCAAGCCGCTGGTGGTGGTCACCATCGACTTCCACGACGGGAAGGGCTTCCAGGAGGTGCTGCGGTACCAGATGGACACCCCGGCGCCGAAGACCTACAAGTTCGGCTTCTCCGGGTCCACCGGCGGGCTGATCGACACCCACCTGGTGCGCAACCTGGAGGAGAGCTCGGTCGTCCCGCTGACCCAGCTGAACCTGGTCAAGTCGGTCGCCGACCAGCGGATCGGACGGGCGACGAGGACCTACGCGGTCGGCGACACCGTGCGGTACCAGTTCCTGGTCACCAACACCGGCACCACCACCCTCGACCCCGTCACCGTGACGGACCCTCAGGTCACCGACATCTCCTGCCCGCGCACCGCGCTCGGGCCGATGGGCACCCCGACCGCGTCGATGGTCTGCACTGGGAGCCACGTGATCACGGTGAACGACTCCTTCACGGGCGAGTTCAGCAACACCGCCACGGCCCACGGCACAGCGCCCGGCGGCGAGGACGTCCCGTCCAACCCGTCGACGGCGACCGTCCCGGTGCTGAAGCTGACGCCCGCGATGCAGCTGTCCAAGACCGCCTCGGCGTCCAGGGCCGCGCCCGGTGACACGGTGACGTACACGGTCACGGCCACCAACACCGGCAAGGTCCCGATCGACCCGGCCACCTTCACCGACGACCTGACGGGCGTGCTCGACGACGCCCGCTACAACGACGACGCCACCGCCACCCCGGGGACCGTCACCCGGGACGGCGCCGCACTGCGCTGGACCGGGCCGCTCGCGGTCGGGGCGACGGCGACGCTGCGCTACAGCGTCACGGTGGACTCGCCGGACGAGGGCGACCTGCTCCTGCGCAATGCCGTCTTCACCACCATCCCGGGCACGACCTGCGCGGACGGGACGGCGGGCACCCGGGCGGGCCGCGCCGGTGCCCCGCCGTGCGTGGTCGAGGTCCCCGTCGACCAGCCCACGCCCACGCCGACACCCACGCCGAGCCCGACGCCCACGCCCACGTTGAGTCCGGTGCCGACCCCGACCCCCAGCCCCGCCCCCGGCTCCGGTGAGCTTCCCGCGACCGGTGCGCAGGTGACGGGGGTGCTCGGTGCGGCGGGTGCCCTGACGGTGGCCGGATCGCTGCTGCTGCTCCTGCGGCGCGGCCGCCGCTCCCGGCGGCACTGAGGCGGTCCCCGGGCGGTCCGCGGGCCGTGGAGGCTCAGCCGGCCGGGCCTCCTGACGGGTGGTCGGCCGGCGGCTCGACCGCCCGTCCCGGGACCAGGACGGCGAGGGTGTTGCGCGCTTCGCGCCGTAGCGCACGGCGCGGGGCGAAGGTCGCGGTCAGGGCGATGATCGAGACCGTCGTTCCGTAGAACACGGCGGCGATGGTGGAGAGCAGCCCGATGGACACCGGGCACGCACCTTTCTTCCCCCCGTAGGGCCTGCCCGGCTCACGGCACGGGACGGGCGTCGATGCGTCTTCCCGGCCACCATACCTGCGCCGTCAACTCCCCTCGGCGGTACGGCTTTCGGATCGTCGCACGAGGTCCTCCGTGCGGGTGGCGTCCGGCGTGGAGGGTGGAGCGGGGCGGGATGACGAGTGGTCAACTCGGTGCGGGCGAAGCGGAGTAGCCCGGTGACGAGGTGGTGCGGCGATGGATGGACGGATGCGGGCCGCGGTGGTGGCCCTGGTGGGCGGCGCGGTGCTGCTGGGGACCGGGGGAGCCGCCGTCGGGGCGGGGGCGGTCACCTGCGACGTGGGGGCGATGGGGGTGCAGGCCGCGAAGCTGCGGGCGCAGGGGCGCGAGGCCGAGGCGCGGGCGGTCGAGCAGCGGATCCGGGCGTGCGAGGACGCGGACCGGGACAGTGCCGGGCCGCTCTGGCGGTGAGGGGAGTCAGCCCTCGCCGAGGGCGGCGAGTTGGGCGGCGAGGGTGTCGGCGTGCTGGAAGGTGAGCCCGGCCAGGGCGATGTGACGCCAGGTCACGGTGGAGCCGCCGTCGAGGATGAAGACGGAGCGGCGCAGGCCGAGGCCGGGGACGGTGATGCCGTAGGCGCGGGCGACGGCGCGGTCCGGGTCGGCGAGCAGGGGGAAGCCGAGGCGGTGCTTGCGGGCGAAGCGCTCGTGGCTGTCCAGGTCCTGGGGGCTGATGCCCCAGACGTTGGCGCCGAGGTCGCGGAAGCGGTCGAGGTCGGAGGTGTACGAGCAGAGCCGCTTGGTGCAGACGGGAGTGTCGTCCCCCGGGTAGAAGACCAGCACCAGCGGGCTGCCCTTGGCCTCCTCCAGCCGGTACTCCCGCCGCTCGGCCAGGTCCTCGGTCAGCAGGACCCCGGGCAGCGAGAACGACGGAGCCGACGCACCGACGGCGGGGGGCTTGGCCATGGGAGTTCCTCCGGTCCGGACGCTACTCGACAGTACGGTCGCACTGTACTGCCTGCGCGCCGTCGGTCGGAGCGTCAGCGGCGCGGCCCGTACATGATGACCGCGACGCCGGCCAGGCAGACGAGGGCGCCGAGGACGTCGGTGCGGGTGGGGCGGAAGCCGTCGACGGTCATGCCCCAGAGGAGGGAGCCGGCCACGAAGACGCCGCCGTAGGCGGCGAGGACGCGGCCGAAGTTCGCGTCGGGCTGGAGGGCGGCGACGAAGCCGTAGGCGCCGAGGGCGACGATGCCGAGGCCGGCCATCCACCAGGGGCGGGACTCCTTGACGCTCTGCCAGATCAGCCAGCAGCCGCCGATCTCGGCGACGGCGGCGAGGACGAAGAGCAGGACGGAGCGCAGGACGGTCATGGACCGAGCCTATGCGGGTGGGTGCTGACCTCGGGAAATCCGGTTGTGGTGGCGGCCGGGGCTTGGTCGAATCGGTGGGGTGACGACCCTTGTGGAGACCGCGCGCCTGGTGCTGCGCCGGTTCGGTACCGACGACCTGGACGAGCTGGCCGCCCTGCACGGGGACCCCGAGGTGATGCGGTTCATCGACACCGGGCGCCCGCAGCCGAGGGAGGTGGTGGCGGCCGAGGTGCTGCCCGCGATCCTCCGGGGGTACCGCGAACTCCCCGGAGGGATGGGCACGTTCGCGGTCGTGGGGAAGGCGGACCGGGCGTTCCTGGGGTGGGTGGCGTTGCGGCCGGCCGACAGCGTCGGGCTGGCGGCGGGCTCCACGGAGCTGGGCTACCGGTTCCGCCCGGCCGCCTGGGGGCGCGGTTACGCGACCGAGGCGGCCCGGGCGGTGGTGGGGCACGCGTTCGACAGCGGCACGACGGAGGCCGTGGTGGCCACCACGATGGCGGTGAACGCCAGCTCCCGGCGGGTGATGGTGAAGACCGGCCTGCGCCACGTCCGGACCTTCCACGAGGAGTGGCCGGACTACATCGAGGGCGCCGAGCACGGGGACGTGGAGTACCTGGTCACCCGCCGGGAGTGGGAGGCGCTGCGCCCTACTGACGGTAGGTGGTGAGGAAGCGGCCGATCCGGCTGATCGCGGTCTCCAGGTCGTCGGCCCGGGGGAGGGTGACGAAGCGGAAGTGGTCGGGGCGGGGCCAGTTGAAGCCGGTGCCCTGGACGATGTGGATCTTCTCGCGGAGCAGCAGGTCCAGGACGAAGCGCTCGTCGTCGACGATGCGGTGGACCGCCGGGTCGAGCTTGGCGAAGGCGTAGAGGGCGCCCTTGGGCTTGACGCAGCTGACGCCGGGGAGTTCGTTGAGCGCGCGGTGGACCACGTCGCGCTGTTCGGTGAGGCGGCCGTTGGGGAGGGTGAGGTCGTGGATGGACTGGTGTCCGCCCAGGGCGGCCTGGACGGCGTACTGGGCCGGGACGTTGGGGCACAGCCGCATCCCGGCGAGCATGGTGAGCCCCTCCAGGTAGTCCTTGGCGTGCTGCTTGGGGCCGGAGACGACCAGCCAGCCGCTGCGGAAGCCGGCCACCCGGTAGGCCTTGGAGAGGCCGTTGAAGGTGAGGGTGACCACGTCGTCGGAGAGGGCGGCCAGGCAGTGGTGCTCGACGCCGTCGTAGAGGATCTTGTCGTAGATCTCGTCGGCCAGCACCATCAGGCCGTGCCGGCGGGCGAGTTCGAGGATGCCGAGGAGGAGTTCCTTCGGGTAGACCGCGCCGGTCGGGTTGTTCGGGTTGATGACGACGATGGCCTTGGTGCGGTGGGTGATCTTCGAGGCGATGTCGTCGAGGTCGGGGTACCACTCCGCCTCCTCGTCGCACAGGTAGTGCACCGCCTTGCCGCCGGCGAGCCGCACCACGGCCGTCCAGAGCGGGAAGTCCGGTGCGGGGACGAGTACTTCGTCGCCGTCGTCGACCAGCGCCTGGACCGCCATCTGGATCAGCTCGGAGGCGCCGTTGCCGAGGTAGACGTCGTTGACCGTCACCCCGGCGACGCCGCGCTGCTGGTAGTACTGCACCACGGCGCGGCGGGCGGGCAGGATGCCGCGCGAGTCGCTGTAGCCGTGGGCGTTCGGCAGGTTGCGGATGATGTCCTGGAGGATCTCCTCCGGCGCCTCGAAGCCGAACGGCGCCGGGTTGCCGGTGTTCAGCCGGAGCACGCTGTGGCCGGCCTCCTCGAGCGCGTTTGCCTGCTCGACCACCGGGCCGCGGATCTCGTAACACACGCCCGCCAGCTTGCTGGACTGCCGAAACTCCATCTGCGGCCTCCCGACCGTGGTACCCGTACCCGTGTCCGGTGACGCGCCGTCATCCGTCATCATCCGGTTGCTTTGTTCTACCAAGTACCCACTTGGAAAGTCCAACCTTTTGGCTATGCTGATCCACATGTCACGCCGAAGCTACGACCAGTACTGCGCCGTCGCCCGCGCCCTGGACGCGGTGGGAGAGCGCTGGAGCCTCCTGATCGTCCGTGAACTGCTGCGCGGCCCGCGCCGCTACACCGACCTGCACGCCGACCTGCCGGGCGTGTCGACCGACATCCTGGCGGCCCGGCTCAAGCAGCTGGAGGCCGAGGGCCTGGTCGAGCGCCGCAAGCTGGAGCGCCCGGCCAACGCCACTGTCTACGAGCTCACCGGGCGCGGCACGGCGCTGCGCCCGGTGGTGGACGCGCTGGGGGAGTGGGGGATGGACGCGCTCGGTGAGCAGCGGCCGACGGACGCGGTGCGCGAGCACTGGGTGACGGCTGCCCGGTCCTGACGGCTGCCCGGTCCTGACGGCGGCTCAGGCGGTCGTGGGCGCACGGTAATCGGCACTGCACGACTGTGGTGCGGGGGCGGGGCGGGCGGGAAGATGGGCACCGCACGTGTGTGTCCTGTCCACGCCAGAGACCGGAGTGCCGCATGAGCCGTCCCGCCCTGCCCAGCCGCCGCCAAGCCCTGACGTGGGGTGCGGCGGGCGCCGCCGCCCTGGCGGGCGCGGGCGTCGGCCTGGCCCGCCCCGCGAGCGCCGCCGCGCTGTACGCCCCGGACTGGATGGCCCGGCTGGACGGCGGGCTGCCGCTCACCCGGCTCACCATCCCCGGCACGCACGACTCCTGGTGCACCGACCCCAACAACGGCACCGAGTGGTCGCACACCCAGAACTGGGGCCTGCCCCAGCAGTTGGAGAAGGGCATCCGCTTCTTCGACATCCGGCTGAACGGCCTGCAGGGGACGGCCGACGAGATGGGCGTCTACCACGACCGCTACTACCAGTACCACCGCTTCCAGGACGTGCTGAACGCCTGCCGCGACCACCTGCGGCGGTTCCCGGGCGAGGTGCTGGTGATGCGGGTGCGGAACGAGCGGGCGGGCGGGCAGGCGCTCGGCGACGAGGAGTTCCGCCGGCGCTTCGACTTCTACCTGGACCACCCGTCGATGAACTACCGCGGCCTGTTCTGGACCAACCCCTGGTGGCCCCGGGTCGGCGAGGCCCGGGGCCGGATCGTGCTGGCGGCGGACTTCGCCAACCCGTGGTCCGTCATCCAGTGGTCCAGCGGGACCAACGGGTTCTTCCGCACCCAGGACACCTGGCAGGGGGTGTCCACCTCGGCCAAGGCCGGGCTGGTGGAGCAGTGGTTCGACCAGGCCTTCTACCACCAGGACGCGGCCGAGATGTACTGCAACTTCACCAGCTACGCCAACGGCCTCTGGCCGAAGACCCAGGCGGGCTCGATCCTGCCGCGGGTCTACCGCTACCTGGACGCGCGCAGGGCCGAGCGGATCCACCTCGGCATCGTGCCGATGGACTTCCCGGACTTCGACGAGCGGATCGTCGGCCTGCTGATCGAGAAGAACTTCGTCTGACGGGAGGTCAGCGGCGCTCCCGGAGCCGGTCCAGGACCTCCGCGCGGGCCTCGTCCGGGTCGAAGGGGGCAGGAGAGAACAGCCCGCCGGAGGCCCGGACGTGGGCCTGCCAGTCGTCCTGCCAGAACTCCACCCGCCAGCCCGGCCAGAGTGCCGCCATCTCGTCGGCCCGCGGGGTGAAGTACGCGCACCACCAGCCCAGTTCGCGCCGCTCCGGGTCGAGGTGGATGCCGGAGGCGGTGTGCAGGCGGACGGTGCCGTGCTCGGGGGCGCCGGCCAGGCGGTCGAGGAGGGCGGGGCCCTCGCGGAGCGGGTGGTCGGAGACGTCGCTGGTGACGTGCGACCGGCCCCCGGGGAAGGTGATCGCCACGCCACCCGGGTCCTCGTGCTCCAGGTCCTCGTCGCCCGGGGCCAGGAGTTCTTCCGGATACACGCGGTCGTGGTCGCGGCGGGCCTCCGCCGGGTCCCGGCCGACGTACGCGAGCAGGTCGGACTGGCCGGCGTACAGCCAGCGGACCTCCCAGCCCGGCCAGACCTCGGCGAGCAGCTCCAAGGTGGCTGCACGGTGCCGGAGTTCGGCGCTGGGGCCCTCCCAGACGAAGAGCGCGAGCACCTTCCGGGCGAGGTCGACCACGGCCCCGCCCTGGGCATGGACCTCGTCCAGCCACCAGCCGTCCTGCTTGAGCCCGGGGAGCGAGGCGAGCAGGGCGTCCGGGCCCCGCAGGAAGTCGAGGTCGAAGTCGACCGCTCGGCCGGACCGGTACAGCTCCTGGCTTCCGTCCTCGCGGACCACGACGATGTTCGCTCTGTCTCCCATGGGCAGCAGGATGGGCCCCGGCGGGGTGGCGGCGCGAGGGGATTTCCCCCGGGGCGTCCAGGGGCTGGAAATCAGGTGAGACGCGCAGCCGGCCGGGGCTAGGGTCCGCGCATGACGGTCACTCACCAACTCGCCCAGATCAACATAGCCCGCCTGATGTACCCGCTCGACGGCCCCGAACTCGCCGACTTCGTCGCCGCGCTCGACCCGGTCAACCAGCTCGCCGAGGAGGCCGACGGCTTCGTCTGGCGGTACACCGAGCCCGCCGCCGCCGGGGAGAAGGTGATCTTCGACGACGAGTGGCTGATCGTCAACATGTCGGTCTGGCGCGATCCGGACGCGCTGGAGGCCTACGTCTACAGCCCGGGCCACATCGCGGTGCTGCGGCGGCGCCGGGAGTGGTTCTCCCGGGCGAGCGAGGCGATGACCGCGCTCTGGTGGGTGCCGGCCGGGCACGAGCCGACGGTGGCCGAGGCCGCGGAGAAGCTGCGCAGGCTGCGGGCGGACGGGCCGGGCCCGGAGGTGTTCACCCTGCGGGAGACCTTCCCGGCACCGGGAGTCTGACAACCGTCCGCGCATCTTGTGCGTCCGGCCGTCGATGCGTCAACCTCGTTGCCGGCGGCCGGACATGACCCGGGCCCCATCCGCCGCCACGCCTGTCATGGGCATGCCGCGCATGCCCCGCGGGCCGCCGAGCACGTACCGCCCCCACCTAGGAGGAATCCCCCTGATGGCTGTGATACGTCACCCCCGCCGCGGCATGCTCGCCGCCACCGCCGCCACCGTGGCGGCCCTCGCGCTCGGACTCGGCGTCGCCCTCCCCGCCCAGGCCGAAGCCCCCGGTCCGGAGGGCGCGGTGCTGAACGCCGACGCCCCGGACGCCCTGCCCGGCAGCTACCTGGTGGTGCTCAACGAAGGCTTCGCGTCGGCGGGTTCGGCCCAGGGGCGGGCGCTGGTGGAGCGCTACGGCGCCCGGGTGACCAGCACCTACACGGCGGCGCTGAACGGCTTCGCGGTCCGGCTCGACGAGGCGGGGGCGAAGCGGCTGGCCGCCGACCCGGCGGTGGCCGCGGTCTCCCGCAACCGCACCTTCCACGTGGACGCCACCCAGGCCAACCCGCCGTCCTGGGGCCTGGACCGGATCGACCAGCGGGCGCTGCCGCTGGACAGCGGCTACACCTACCCGGACACCGCCGGGGAGGGCGTGACCGCCTACGTCATCGACACCGGCGTGCGGATCAGCCACTCCGAGTTCGGCGGGCGGGCGAGCAACGGCTACGACGCCATCGACAAGGACAACGTGGCGCAGGACGGCCACGGGCACGGCACCCACGTGGCCGGCACGGTGGCGGGCTCCTCGTACGGGGTCGCCAAGAAGGCGAAGATCGTCGCCGTCCGGGTGCTGGACAACTCCGGCTCCGGCACCACCGAGCAGGTGGTCGCGGGCATCGACTGGGTGACCGCCAACGCCGTGAAGCCGGCCGTGGCCAACATGAGCCTCGGCGGTGGCGTGGACAGCGTGCTGGACGCGGCCGTCCGCCGCTCGATCGCCGCCGGCATCACCTACGGCGTCGCGGCGGGCAACGACAGCCAGGACGCGAGCGGTCACTCGCCGGCCCGGGTCTCCGAGGCGGTCACGGTGGGCTCCACCACCAGCACCGACGCCCGCTCCAGCTTCTCCAACTACGGCAGCCTGGTGGACCTGTTCGCGCCCGGCTCCTCCATCAAGTCCTCCTGGAACACCGGCGACACCGCCACCAACACCATCTCCGGCACCTCGATGGCCACCCCGCACGTGGTCGGCGCGGCCGCCCTCTGGCTGGCCGACCACCGGACCGACACCCCGGCCCAGGTGGCCGCCGCCCTGGTGAGCAACGCCACCACCGGCGTGGTGACGAGTCCGGGCAGCGGCTCGCCCAACCGCCTGCTGTACGTCGGCAGCGGCGGCACCACGCCGCCGACCGGGCCGAAGTTCGAGAACGCCGCCGACTACGCGATCGCCGACAACAGCACCGTGGAGTCGCCCGTCACGGTCAGCGGGGTGAGCGGCAACGCCCCGGCGGCGCTCAAGGTCGAGGTGGACATCAAGCACACCTACAAGGGCGACCTCAAGGTGGAGCTGGTGGCACCCGACGGCTCGGCCTACCTGATCAAGAACTTCGGCGACGGCGGCAGCGCCGACAACGTGATCGGCACCTTCACCGTCAACGCCTCCTCCGAGGTGGCCAACGGCGTCTGGAAGCTGCGGGTCGCCGACAACGCCGCCGCCGATGTCGGCAAGATCGACCGCTGGGCGCTGCAGTTCTGACGCCCGGTCGGTGAACGCGCGGCGGGGCCGCCCCCGATCCCCGGGTGCGGCCCCGCCCGTGCGTACCGGTGCTACGCCTCGGCGATCAGGGCGGTGCCGACGGTGCGGAAGCCGACCCGGCCGTAGATCCGGGCCACGTTCTCGTCCCCGGCCGAGAGGAAGACCGTCTCCACGCCCCGGGCCCGGGCGTCGGCCACCAGGGCGGCGGTGACGGCGTACCCCAGGCCCTGGCGGCGGGCGCTCGGAAGGGTGCCGATGCCGACCAACTCGGTGACCCCGCCCACCGGTTGGTGCTGGCCGCCGCAGAGGGCGGTGCCGTCGGGGGCGAACGCGGCGGCGACCACGGTGAGGCCGTCGCGGATCCGCTGGGCGATCCGGGTGGCCGTCCCGTCGGCGCTCAACTGGGCCGTCATCGCGGCCAGTTCAGCCGGGCCGGCGGTGCCGATGGCGGTGCCCGGCTCGCCGAAGGAGAGGTAGGCCACCGCGAGTGCCTCGGCCAGCGCCGGGTCCTCCGCGCCGACCACCCGGACCTCGGCCAGGGGCGGGTGCCCCTCGGCCTCCGCCGTGTTGTCCTGCTCCGCACCGGCCGGGGCCGGATCGACGAGCACCATCAGCGGGTGGCCGTGCGCCGTGAGCCCGGTCGCCTCCACCGCCGCGCGCAGCCCGGGGGTGGTCTCGGCCACCCACTCGAAGGCCTCCGCCACCTCCGCCTCGCGCTGGCGGGCGCGTACCCGCTCGACGTCCTCGGCGGTGGCCGGGGGCCCGGTCCAGCCGAGCGTCGGGCGGGCGTAGTAGGGGAAGCCGCTGCCGTTGCGCAGGAAGAGCGAGAGCGGGCCGAAGTCCTCGACGAGGGCGGCGCTGCGCGGGACGGCGTCGTAGTACTGCTCCAGCCGGTCGAGCAGCTCGGCGGCGGTCGGATCGGTGCTGTTCGGGTCGTCGGTCACGGGCGAATGAAAGCAGGCCCCCGCCGACCCCGCCACCGGATTGATCCACGCGGGGGGCGGCGGCGCCAGGGGGTGAGGCGGGCTCGGCCGCGGGCAAGGGCGCGGGTCGGGGCCGTGGTGGGGGGCCGCGCCGGCGGCCGGTCGTGGCACGGTGCGGCGCTGCGCGTACGATCGTGCTGCCATGACGAACCAGACCGCCACCACCACGTACCGCAGCTACGTCGCCGTCGGGGACTCCTTCACCGAGGGCATGTGCGACGAGCTGCTCCCCGACGGCCACTACCTCGGCTGGGCCGACCGGGTCGCCCGGGCGCTCGCCGCCGAGGGCGGGCCCGGATTCCGCTACGCCAACCTCGCGGTGCGGGGCAAGCTGATCGGGCAGATCCGGGACGAGCAGCTGGATGCGGCCGCCGCGATGGGGGCCGAACTGGTCACCCTGGCGGGCGGGTTGAACGACGTGCTGCGGCCGGGGTGCGACATCGGGCTGGTGAAGCGGCTGCTCGGCGAGTCGGCGGAGAAGCTGCTCGCGGGCGGCGGCACGGTGGTGATGTTCACCAGCACCGACCCGACCAGGCGGCTGGGCGGCAGCGCGCGGCTGCTGCCGGCGATCCTGGAGATGAAGGCCTACGTCGAGGGCCTGGCGCGGCGCCACCCCGGGCTGCGGGTGGTCGACCTGTTCTCCGCGCCGTGCTTCGACGACCGCCGGCTCTGGGACGAGGACCGGCTCCACCTCTCCCCGGAGGGCCACCGCCGGGTCGCCGTCGCGGTGCTGGAGGCCCTGGGCCGCCCGGCCCCCTTCGACTGGCGCGCGCCGCTGCCGCCCGCCGCGCCGCGCACCCGCGCCGCCAAGGCCGGTGCGGACCTCAAGTGGCTGCGCACCCACCTCGGCCCCTGGATCGGCCGCCGCCTCACCGGCCGCTCCTCCGGCGACGGCCGCCCGCCCAAGCGCGCGGAGCTGCTGCCGTACGAGGGCTGAGGGCGCTCCTGCGGGGCGGATCCGCTCCTGTCGTGGCATGGTCAAGTCGCTTGTCCAAGTGGTCAGTTGGCTTGACCTTCGGACAACTCGGGCTGGCATGCTGCCGGTATGAGCGAGCCCGAGTCCATCGCCCAGAGTCTCCCGCCCCTGCTGATAGCCCTGGCCTCCGAGTTGGTGCACGCCATCGACACCGGAGTGCGCGACCGGGGCTTCACCGACCTCCGCCCCGCGCACGGCTTCGCCTTCGCCCGGCTCGCTCCGGGCGGTGCCACCGTCAACGAGCTGGCCGTCCACCTCGGCGTCACCAAGCAGGCGGCCAGTCAGATGGTCGATGACCTGGTCAGGAAGGGGTACGTCGAGCGGCATCCGCACCCCAGCGACGCCCGCGCCAAGCTGATCGTCCTGACCGACCTCGGCTGGGAGTGCACCCGCGCCACCGAGGCCGCCGCCGCCGACGCCGTCCGCCCCTGGGCCTCCACCCTCGGCAGGCGCCGTCTGCGCGAGCTGCACGAGGACCTCAACCTGCTGGCCCCCGTGGGCCAGCTCCGCCCGGCCTGGTGACACTCCCCGCCCCCTCGGGGGACGCCGCTACCTGACGAGGTGTCGGTCCGTTTGCCCCGCCCCTGCGCACGTGACGCGCCGTTAACCGTTTGCGTGCGCACGGCGGGCCGGGCAGGGTGCCGGGATGACGACGGAGAACGCCGCACTGCGGCCCGAGGTGTTGGAGTACTACGAGCGCGGCGAGGAGGACGGCCGGCTGGACCGCGGCGCCAACCGCCTGGAGGAGCTGCGGACCAGGGAGCTGCTGCTGCGTCTGCTCCCGCCCGCCCCGGCACGGGTGCTGGACGTGGGCGGCGGCAGCGGCCGGTACGCGCAGTGGCTGGCCGGGCTCGGGTACGCGGTCGAGCTGCTCGATCCGGTGCCGCTGCACGTGGAGCAGGCCGGGCGGCGGCCCGGCGTGACGGCCCGGCTCGGCGACGCGCGGGCGCTGGAGGTGCCGGACGCCTCGGTGGACGCGGTGCTGCTGCTCGGCCCGCTCTACCACCTGACGGAGCGTCGTGACCGGGTGCGGGCGCTGTCCGAGGCGCGGCGGGTGCTGCGGCCGGGCGGCGCGGTGGTGGCCGCGACCATCAACCGCTTCGCGGGCCTGCACGACACGCTCAACAAGGAGAACTGGTTCGACCCCGCCCGACGGCCGCAGCTGGAGGCCGCGACGGCCGACGGGCACCTGCGGCCGACCGGCGACCGGCCGACCTTCACCACCGCCTACTTCCACCGGCCGGCCGAGGTGCCGGGCGAGTTCGAGGAGGCCGGGCTCGCGGTCGCGGGGCAGTACGGCGTCGAGGGCGCGGCCTGGCTGATGGGCGGCGTGAACGACTGGCTGGACGACGGGGAGCGGCGGGCCGTGGTGCTGGACGCGCTGCGGCGCACCGAGTCGGAGCCCTCGCTGCTGGGCGTCAGCGGTCACCTGCTGACGGCGGGCCGGCGTCCGGAGCGGGCGGTCTGACCCTCCTTCGGGTGCGGATGGACGGGGCCCCGCGCGGCCGCGGCGACCGGGGGCCTACGATCTCCGGACGGAGCGGTGTGAGGGGGAGAGCGTGGGCCGTGCACGACCGGTGGCAGTCCGGGCGGGGGAGGACGGGCAGCGGCAGGACGGCGTGCTGGTGCTGATGGCGGCGGCCGTCGCCTCGGTCCTGGTGGTCTCGCTGGCGGTCAGCTGGCTGGCCCGGCAGCTGGTGCCGTTCGCCCTGCTGCTGTCCCTCGCCGCCGTGGCCGGGGCCGTCACCAGCCGCTTCCGGGTGCTCTCCCGCCGGCGCGAGTTCGTCGCCAGGACGGCTCAGTTGAGGCACGGCGGGCGCTTCCTGGCGATGAGCCAGGAGCAGTTCGCGCAGGCCCTCGCCGAGCTCTGCCGCCGGGACGGCTGCACCTCGGCGGAGGTGACCGGCCCGGCCGAGCTCCTCGCCACCGCCCCGGACGGCCGCCGCCTGCTGCTGCGCACCGTCCGCCAGGAGTCCCGCTCCCCGTCCGGCCCCACCGAGCTCGGGCCGCTGCCGGAGACCCACCACGGCCACCGGACGGCCCTGGTGACGGCCGGTCGCTTCACCGAGGCCGCCACCGCCCGCTGCGCCGAGGCCGGCATCCGCACCGTCGACCAGCGCGCCCTCTCCCTCTGGGCCGACGGCAGCGGCCCGCCGCCCTGGGCATAGCGGAGCCGCGGGCCCGGCCGGCCGGGGCCGGTCAGTCCAGGGTGATGCGGACGGCCACGGTGCCGGTGTGGCCGCGCCGCAGGCGGCTGCCGAGCAGGGTGAGGCGGCCGAGCAGGCCGTACTTGCGGTTGAGCAGGGCGCGGTACTCGTGGGCCGCGGCGTCGTCCAGGATCTCGGCGTGGCCGGGGACCTGCTTGCCGCTCGGGTTGCCGCGCACGTCGCAGGGGCCGACCAGGACGTCGGCGCGGTTGCGGATCCGCTTGACCTTCCAGGAGTCGGCCACCGTCCAGATGCCCAGCGCGTCGCCGTCCCGGACCACCCACACGGGCGTCGGCACGCCGGAGCCGTCCCGCTTGAAGGTGGTCACCAACAGGTACTTGCCCGCGGCGAGTTGATCGATCGACTGGGAGCTCATGCCGGGAGTCTAGGCGCGGCCCGGGAGCTGGGGTATACCGGGACGACCCGCCCGGCGGCGGACGGGTGGACGGGGGTGGTGGTGACGTACGCCAGAGTGACCACGGCGGCGGAGGGCGACACCGCCCTGGCGTTCGCCACGGGGGTGGTGGGTGCCGGGCTGGTGGCGCTGGGTGCGACGGCCGGGCGGGCCGGGCCGGGGTACCTGGCGTACGGGTGCTCGCTGGCGCTGCCGGGGCTGCTCTGGTCCTCGCTCCAGGTGCTGCGGCCCGGCCGGATCACGGCGGACGGCCGCGGGCTCTCCGTACGCTTCGCCTTCCTACCCCGTGAGGTCGAACTCCCCTGGGCGGCGGTCACGATGGTGACCGAACTGGGCGTGCGGATCGCCCGGGACCCGGTGCCGGTGGTGGCCTTCGACCTCGAGGTGCCGCTGCCCCGGGCGGTGCGGCTCTCCTCGGCCTGGTCGCTCTACCGGCGGCTCGCGGAGCGGCTGGGCCGCGGGCCCGGGGCGCCGGGCCTGGCCTTCGTGGTCCGGCGCCGGGAGGAGGAGTTCGGCGAGCTGCTGCTGGCGGTGCGGGAGCTCGGCGTGCGCCACCGGGACCGCACCCCGGACCCGTTCACGCTGTAGCGGGCCGTGCGGCCCGGACCGTGCGGCCCGGACCGTGCGGCCCGGACCGTGCGGCCCGGACCGTGCTGCCCGGACCGTGCTGCCCGGACCGCGCGGCTCAGGTCGTGACCAGCCGGCGCGGGCGGTCGACCAGCTCGCCGCCGCAGTTCGGGCAGACCTGCGCCATCGCGTCCGCGCAGGGCACGCAGTAGCTGCACTCGTAGGAGCAGATCCGGGCGGGCCCGTCCGCCGTCAGCTCGGCGGTGCCGCAGCGCTCGCACAGTCCGCGCATCTCCAGGGCCATCGCGTTCTCCGTTCTCCGTGACCGGGTGGGAGCACCATTCTGGAACGAAGGAAAAGCGCAGGTGAAGGGGTGTCAGTGCCACCCTCCGCCGAGATCCTGCCAGAATGCGGACGGTACTCAAGCGTTGAACCAGGAGAAGGTGACCGGCTTCGTGACCATGCCAGTCGAACGGAAGATCGCCGAAGAGCTGGGCGTACGGGAGGGGCAGGTGAAGGCGGCCGTCGAACTGCTCGACGGCGGCTCGACCGTGCCCTTCATCGCGCGCTACCGCAAGGAGGTCACCGGCGAGCTCGACGACGCCCAGCTGCGCACCCTGGAGGAGCGCCTGCGCTACCTGCGCGAGCTGGAGGAGCGGCGGGCCGCCGTGCTCGAGTCGATCGAGTCCCAGGGCAAGCTGGACGAGGCGCTCAAGGCGCAGGTCCTGGCGGCCGACTCCAAGGCCCGGCTGGAGGACATCTACCTCCCGTACAAGCCCAAGCGGCGCACCAAGGCCCAGATCGCCCGCGAGGCCGGACTGGAGCCGCTGGCCGAGGCCCTGCTGGCCGACCCGGGCCTGACGCCCGATCAGGCCGCCGCGGCGTACCTGAACGAGGCGGTGGCCGACGCCCCCGCCGCCCTGGAGGGCGCCCGCGCCATCCTGGTGGAGCGCTTCGGCGAGGACGCCGACCTGGTCGGCTCGCTGCGCGAGCGGATGTGGGGCCGGGGCCGCCTGGTCGCCACCGTCCGCGAGGGCAAGGAGCAGGACGGCGCCAAGTTCGCCGACTACTTCGACTTCGCCGAGCCGTACCCCAAGCTCCCCTCGCACCGCATCCTGGCGATGCTGCGCGGCGAGAAGGAGGAGGTGCTCGACCTCGACCTCTCCCCGTACGACGGCGCCGAGGGCGACCTGCCCGGCGAGAACGACTACGAGCAGCGGATCGCCGCCCGCTTCGGCATCGCCGACCGCGGCCGCCCGGCCGACAAGTGGCTGGGCGACACCGTCCGCTGGGCCTGGCGCACCAGGATCCAGGTGCGGCTCGGCATCGACCTGCGCACCCGGCTGCGCCAGGAGGCCGAGGACGAGGCCGTCCGGGTCTTCGCCGCCAACCTGCGCGACCTGCTGCTGGCCGCACCGGCCGGCACCCGCGCCACCATGGGCCTCGACCCGGGCTTCCGCACCGGCGTGAAGGTCGCCGTGGTGGACGCCACCGGCAAGGTGGTCGCGCACGAGACGATCTACCCGCACCAGCCCGCCAACAAGTGGGACGCCTCGATCGCGACGCTGGCCGCGCTGGCCGCGAAGCACGACGTCGAGCTGGTCGCGATCGGCAACGGCACCGCCTCCCGGGAGACCGACAAGCTCGCCGAGGACCTGATCAAGCGTCACCCCGAGCTGAAGCTCACCAAGGCGATGGTCTCCGAGGCCGGAGCCTCGGTCTACTCCGCCTCGGCCTTCGCCTCCCAGGAGCTGCCGGACCTCAACGTCTCGATCCGCGGCGCGGTCTCCATCGCCCGCCGGCTCCAGGACCCGCTGGCCGAGCTGGTGAAGATCGACCCCAAGTCGATCGGCGTAGGCCAGTACCAGCACGACCTCAGCGAGCTGAAGCTCTCGCGCTCGCTGGACGCGGTGGTCGAGGACTGCGTCAACGCCGTCGGCGTGGACGTCAACACCGCCTCCGCCCCGCTGCTCACCCGGGTCTCCGGGGTGACCGGCACGCTGGCCGACAACATCGTGGCGCACCGCGACGCCAACGGCCCGTTCCGCACCCGCAGGGCGCTCAAGGACGTGGCCCGGCTCGGGCCGAAGGCCTTCGAGCAGTGCGCGGGCTTCCTGCGGATCGCCGACGGTGACGACCCGTTGGACGCCTCGGCGGTGCACCCCGAGGCCTACCCCGTGGTGCGCAGGATCCTCGCCGCCACCGGCGGGGACCTGCGCGCCCTGATCGGCAACGGGGCCGCGCTGCGGGCCCTGCGGCCCTCGGACTTCGCCGACGACACCTTCGGCATCCCGACCGTCACCGACATCCTCGGCGAGCTGGACAAGCCGGGCCGCGACCCGCGCCCGGCCTTCCGCACCGCCACCTTCAAGGAGGGCGTCGACAAGATCGGCGACCTGGAGGTCGGCATGGTGCTGGAGGGCGTGGTCACCAACGTGGCCGCCTTCGGCGCCTTCGTGGACGTGGGCGTCCACCAGGACGGGCTGGTGCACGTCTCGGCGCTGTCCAAGAACTTCGTCAAGGACCCGCGCGAGGTGGTCAAGCCCGGCGACATCGTCAAGGTCCGGGTGGTCACGGTGGACGTGCCGCGCAAGCGGATCGGCCTGACACTCCGTCTGGACGACGAGACCCCGCGCGCCGGCACCGCCTCCGGCGGTGGCGGCGGCCAGGAGCGCACCCGCGACCGCGGCCCCCGCCCGCCCCGCCAGGGCGGCGGCCGGGACCAGTCACAGCGCGGCGGCCGGGGCAATGCCCCCTCCGCCCCCGCCCCCGCCAACAGCGCAATGGCGGACGCCCTCCGCCGTGCGGGCCTGACCGGCAAGTGAGCAGGGGTGCCCCGGCCCCCGCGGGGGCCGGGGCACCGTCCGTTCAGGGAGACTGGACGGACGGCAGACCGAGGGCCCGCCGCACGGTGGCCAGCCGCAGATCGGTGAGCGGGGAGAAGGCCGCGCGGGCCGCCTCCTCCCGGAGCGTCGGGTCCACGATCCGGTGTGCGGCCTCCAACCGGCCTGACCAGGAGCGCAGTTCGACGACCAGGGCGGTCATCTCCGTCTGCACGGCCTCGCTCCAGCCGTCCCGATCCAGCTCGTCGGCCATCGTCCGGTAGCCGGCCACGGCCAGGCCCAGCCAGGCCCGATCGCCCGGGTGGTCGGTGTCCAGCTGGCGGAGCGCCGTGGCGGCGGGCAGCTCCGCGGTCAGGAACCGGAGCTGCTCCGGTGTGAAGCGGGCGACGTCACCACGGACCGAGCCCGTCCGGCGCCGCTCGCCGAGGTAGGCGCAGACCACGCGGGGGCGCTCGGCCCAGGAGGCCCGGTCGCCCGGGAAGTACTCCGTGCGGGTCACACCGGCCGGGACCGTCATGGAGTCGAGCTCGTAGGTACCGGCTGCCGACGCGCAGCCCGGGAGGAGCACTGCCCGCAGGTCCTGCCAGGTGTAGGCGTCGCCGGACGGCAGGGCCGCTTGCGGGAGCGGGAACACGCCGATGGCCTCGCCGTGGTGGGGAGCGGCGCACTCGACCACCGTCAGGGCCCGGGTGTCCCCGTCGAGGTCGAGGAAGCACTCGCCGACGGCCAGGTCCAGCGCGTCCACCGTCCGCCCGGCCGGGGTGGCGGCCGAGGTGGGCGCCGTCGCCGTCGCCGTCGCCGTCGCCGGTCCCGGCCGGTCCGTGCAGGCGGTCAGTGGCAGGGCCAGCGCCAGGGCAGCGGCGGTGAGCAGGCGCGGGGAGCGCATGGAGTCTCTCGATTCGGTCGGCGGAGGACGATCGTCCACGACCGAACCGTCTGAGGGTTAGTCAGGCGGTCCCCTGTTATCCAGTTGTGCCCGTGAGGGGCCCCTCGGGGGCGGGGCCCCGGGATGGGGGCGTCGGGCGGGGGAGCGTCAGGCGGTGCCGGCGCGGGAGTCGACGGCGAGGGCGATCAGGTCGTGCCACCAGGGGTCGCGGTGGTGGGTGAGCAGGCGCTGGGCCTCGGCCGGGTCCATCGCGCGGACCTCGACCACCTGCTCGCCGTCCTCGGGGTTGCCGGGCTCGGAGTCGACCGTGACCTCGGCCCAGCCCCAGAGCCAGGCCTTCTCGGGGTGCGGCTGCCAGGGGCGGTAGGGCTCGGGGTGGTCGGTGACGCAGCGGTGGGCGCCGATCCAGACCGGCTCGCCCAGCAGCCGGGCGCCGGCCTCCTCGCGCAGCTCGCGGGCCAGGCAGGTCTCGATGCTCTCGGCCGCCTCCCGGGTGCCGCCGGGGAGGAACCAGTGGCCCCGCGCGTCCCGGCAGAGCACCACCTGGTCGCCGGAGAACCCCACCAGGTGGATGTTGGTGATCAGCCCGTCCGGCGGGAGCTCCGCCGCGAACTGGGCGTCGATGCCGCCCCAGGCCCAGCGCTGGGGCGCGTACAGGCGCGGGTAGCGGGCGGCCTGCTCGGCTGTTCTGTCCGAAGTGTCCGTCATTCAAGGATCTTAGTCCCGCCCGGGCGGTGGTTGTGAAGCATCGGTGACACGCGGTCAGGTCCGCCCGTGCCGCGCCCGCGTAGGGTGGGCCGGAGTCACCCGGAAGGAGCACCCGATGCCCACCGTCCTCTACGTCACCGACCTGACCTACCAGGCGAAGGGCCGCCGCTACTGCGACGAGGACATCGCGCTCTCCGCCGCGCTGCGCGCCGAGCCCGGCGGCGGGTTCGAGGCGGTGCTCTGCCATCCGCTGGACGCCGCCGCCCTGATGGGCCGCTTCGACCTGACCGTGGTGCGCAACAGCGGACCGGTGCTCGGGTACCGCGAGGCGTACGAGGCGTTCCGGGAGCGCGCGCTGGCCGACGGGGTGAAGGTCTTCAACCCCCTGCACGGCCGGGGCGACATGGCCGGCAAGCAGTACCTGCTCGACCTCTCCGCCGCCGGCTACCCGGTCATCCCCACGGTGGCCTCGCGGGACGGGCTCGGCCGGCTCCCGGACGCGGCCGTGTACCTGAGCAAGCCGCTGCTGGGCGCCGACTCGATCGGGATAGCGCTGCACCGCCCGGAGGAGCTGGGCGCCCTGGAGCTGGACGGCACGGTGCTGCTCCAGCCCCGGATCGACTTCCGCTACGAGGTCTCCTTCTACTACGTCGGCCGGGAGTTCCAGTACGCGCTGTACGCCCCGGACCCGGCCGCCCGCTGGCGCCTGGAGCGCTACGACCCCTCGCCCTCCGACCTGGCCTTCGCCCGCCGCTTCGTGGAGTGGAACGCGCTGGACCACGGCATCCAGCGGGTGGACGCCTGCCGCACGCCCGAAGGCGGGCTGCTGCTGGTCGAGTTGGAGGACCTCAACCCCTTCCTCTCGCTGGACCTGCTGGACGCCGCCGGCCGGGCCTCCTTCACCACCGCGATGGCCGCCTCGATGCGCAGCCTGCTGGAGTCCTGACGCCCGTTCAGTGGCGGAGCAGGTACGGCAGCGAGCTGTCGTTGTTCAGCAGCCAGGCCAGGTAGGAGGGGTTGGTCCTGGCCAGCTCCAGGTAGGCCGAGCGCAGGTCGCCGTACAGGCCGTCCAGCGCGCAGCCGCTGAGCGCCCTGGACCGCCAGACCAGCAGCAGCCGGACGCTGAACGGGTCTCCGTGGACCGGGCGGATGACGGTGCCGGGGCCGGGCACCGAGGTGGGTTGGCAGGGGCGGACGGCCTCGCCGGAGGCGACCAGTTCGGCGGCGGTGGCGTTGTCCCGCACCTGCACCACCCGGGGGTTGAGCCCGGCCTCGGACAGGACGCGGCGCAGCGCGGCGTACTCGTGGTCGGCGGTCGGGTCGACCATCCAGGCGTCGGCGGCCAGGTCCTGGAGGTGCACCACGGGGGAGGAGGCCGCCGGGTGGGTCAGGGCCAGTGCGACGAACTGCGGCTCGCGGGCGACCAGGACGCGGTGCCCGGTGCCCTCGGGCAGCCGGAGCGGGAAGCCCTCGCTCTCGTGCACGAAGGCCAGGTCCAGCTGCTCGGCGCCGACCAGTTGGAGCAGGGCGTTGGCGGAGACGTCGATCCGGATGGTGGTGTCGGTGTCCGGCAGCCGCTGGTGCACCCGGCGCAGCCAGCCGGCCGCGGCCCGGCTGCCGACGCTGCCGATCCGCAGCCTGGACTGGGCCGGGCCGTCGGCCTCCTGCCGGGCGGCGGCGACCAGGTCGGCCATGTCGGCGACGATCCCGCGGGCCCGGGAGATCACCGAGTGACCGAGCGGGGTGAGCCTGCTGCCGGTCCGCTCACGGGTGAACAGCCGCCCGCCGATGGCCCGTTCGATCCGGTGCAGCTGGGTGGTGACGGAGGGCTGGGTGGTGCCGAGTTGCAGCGCGGCCTTGCGCACGCTGCCGGTGTCGGCGACGGCGCACAGCACACGGAGGTGCCTGACTTCGAGCTCCACAGCGGGAGCATAGGCGGTCGCTGACCTGCACGCCAGGGACATGACACTTGCTGTCAAGCCGGGTGATAGTCCGGTGCTATCTCCGGCTGCCATCATCCGCAGCCCCGGGCCGGTGGCCGAAGCTCTTGGGCACAGCGCAATCCCCCACGCCAAGTCGGCTGCCCCACAGGTGACTTGGCCCCAGGAACTGGAGTCCCCCGCATGCAGCGCTCCATGCTCTCGCTCGCCGCGGCCGCCGCCCTCGCCCTCACCGGCCTGGCCGCCCCGGTCGCAGTGGCCGCACCCGCGCAGCCCTCCGTCGCCCAGTACGCCGGTTCTGCGGCCGAGCAGGCCGACGTCAAGGCCTTCTACGAGGCCGTGATGACCTCGGCGCTGGCCCGGCAGGCGGCCAACCCGTACCTGGCCGCGGTCACCGTGACCTACAACGCCACCTCCGCGCCGACCTTCAAGAACCAGATCGCCAACTCCACCTCGATCTGGAACAGCTCGGTCACCAAGGTCCAGCTGCGCGCCGTCACCGGCACCGCGGACTTCAAGTACTACGAGGGCAACGACTCCCGCGGCTCCTACGCCTCCACCAACGGCCACGGCAGCGGCTACATCTTCCTGGACTACCGCCAGAACCAGCAGTACAACTCCACCCGCGTCACCGCCCACGAGACCGGCCACGTGCTCGGCCTCCCGGACCACTACTCCGGCCCGTGCAGCGAGCTGATGTCCGGTGGCGGCCCCGGCACCTCCTGCACCAACCCCTACCCGAACGCCGCCGAGAAGAGCCGGGTGAACCAGCTCTGGGCCAACGGCCTGGCCGCGTTCAACGCCCAGCAGGCCGCGAAGGCCGCTCGGTGAGCAGGTAGTTGACGTCCGAGGGCCCGGCCTCCGTGCGGTGAGGCCGGGCCCTCGGCATGCCCGCGCTCAGTTCCGCGAGGCCAGCAGCAGCGCCACGTCGTCCGCCCGGTGGGCGGAGTGCCGGGCCTCGCGCAGCAGTTGGTCGGCGAGGCGGTCGAGGTCGGCGGCCGGCCGGTGGGCCAGGGCGCTGCGCAGGCGGTCCAGGCCCTGGTCGATCGGTGCGCCCGGCCGCTCCACCAGACCGTCGGTGAACAGCGCGAGCACCGCCCCCGGCGCCAACTCCAGCTCCGTGCACGGGTACTCGGCCCCGGGATCGACCCCGAGCAGCGGGCCGCCGGGCAGCTCCAGCAGCTCGGTGCGGCCGTCCGGGTGTCGCAGCAGCGGCGGGACGTGGCCCGCCCGCACCGCCCTGGCCCGGCCGGTGGCCGGGTCGAGCCGCAGCAGCAGACAGCTGGCCAGCAGGCCCGGATCGAGGTCCAGCAGCAGTCGGTTGGTCCTGGTCAGGACCTCGCCGGGGGACCCCTCGGTGCCCGCGAACGCCCGTACCGCACTGCGGAGTTGGCCCATCGTCGCGGCGGCCCCGACGCTGTGCCCCTCGACGTCCCCGATCACCAGCGTGACGCAGCCGCCGCCCGCGATCGCGTCGTACCAGTCCCCGCCGATCTCCATCCCCCGGGTGCCCGGCAGGTAGCGCGCCGCCACCGCCAGGCCCGCGACCCGCGGCAGCCGGTGCGGCAGCAGCGCCTGCTGCAGGCCCCGGGCCAGCGCGAACTCGGCGTCGTACAGCCGCGCCCGGTCCAGGGCCTGGGCGATCAGCCCGCCCAGTGCCGTCAGCACCGCGCGCTCCTCGCTGCCGAACACCTTGGGCCGCTCGAAGCCCAGGATGCAGCTGCCCACCGGGAGCCCCGAGGCGACCAGCGGCAGGAAGGCCCAGGCCCCCATCTCGTCCTGGCTCAGGCCCGGGTAGGCCGCCTGCAGCTCGTGGGCCGACTCGAAGAAGACCGGGGCCCCGCTGCTGAACACCTCCGCACCCGGCACCCGGGCCCGCACCGGGATGCCCTCGAAGGGCTCCAGGAAGCCGTCCGGGTACCCCGACTGCGCGATCAGGTGCATCCGGCCGCCGCGGGCCAGGTAGAGCGCCAGCTCCTGGCCGCCGAACCCGGGCAGGATCTGGTCGATCACGCAGTCGCAGACCTCCTTGACCGTCACGGCCTCGGTGAGCGCGCTGGCCAGCTGGAGCAGGTGGTAGGTGGCGCCGAGGCTGGCCGGGGTGGGTGCGGGTGCGGCCGCCGGGGGAGCGGTGGTGGCGGACGCGGGGGAGCCGGGCGGGTTGGCCGGGGTGATCCGGACCGTCAGGCCGGACGGGTCCGGGTAGAGCGAGAAGGCCAGCCAGTGCCCGGGCGGACGCAGCGCCAGGAAGGCGGTCGGCTGCTGGGCCAGCATCGCGGCCCGGTAGCGGTCCTCGTAGGCCGGCTCGGCCAACCACGGCAGGACCGACCAGGGCTGACGGCCGATCAGCTCCTCCCGGCCGGTGTCCAGCAGCAGCTCGGCGCCGCGGTTCAGATAGCTGACCCGGGCGTCCGGATCGAGCCCCACCACCCCGTCGCGCAGCCGCTCCACCGCAGCCGCGGCCGGGTGCGGGGCCCCCTCGGCGGTGACGGTCAACGGCGTCTCCGGCGGGCCGGGCGGATCGGCGGCGATCGCCGCCGCCAGCCGGTTGGCCGCCGCCCTGAGCTGCCGGCGGGCACCCGGCGGAGGGGTGTACCCGGCGGGCCAGACCACCGCCAGTACGCCGAGGGGGTGACCGTCGGCGCTGACCGGGGTGCAGGCGAAGGCCTGCAGGTGCGGCAGGCCGAGCGCCACCCGGGGGTAGCGCCGCATGGTCTCCTCCGGGTCGGTGAGCATCACCGTCCGCCCGGTCCGAAACGCCTCCGAGGCGGGCAGCGGCGCCGCCACCGACAGGTGCCGGAAGCCGCTCAGCAGCTCCACCGGCACGCCCGCCACGGCACTCAGCACCAGCCCCCGGCGGTCGGCCGAGGGCAGGTAGAGCACGCTCCCGTACGCCGAGGTCGCGCGGACCGCCCGCCGCAGCGCCTCGGCGAGCACGGCCTCGTCGGCCAGACCCTGGCGCATGCTCTTTCTGTACGCCGCCCCCAGGGGGGTGTCAAACCAGGGAACCCGGGCGGAGGCGCTCACCCCGGGCAGCGGGTGGTGGTCACCCCGGGGGCGCGGGGCTCTCCGCGCGGTGGGAGGGAAGTGGTCACCCCGGGGGCGCGGGGAACTGCGCGGGGCGGGAGGACGAGACCCGTGTGCCGGGTACGGGGGCTCACCTGCAAGTGGATCTCCGTACCCGGCACACGGGTCTGCTTCTTCCGATTCGCGCAGTTCCTCGCGCCCCTGACCGCCCTCCGGGCGGTCCGAGGGCGGTGGGGGTCAGGTGAGGGTGGTGAGGGCCGCCGCCGCGGTGAGTTCGGTGCGGGCGGCCTCTTCGACGTGGGAGAGGTAGGCGTAGGCGTCCGAGCCGATCGGGATCCGGACGGGGGTCTGCTCGGCGGCGACGATCCGCAGGACCAGGGTGGCGAAGTCGGCCGGGCGGCCGATCTCCGGCAGGTCCTCCATCTGCCGCATGGCGGCGAGCATCGGGTCCACCGTCTCCCGGTAGGCGTCGATCCGGTGGGCGGTCTCGTTCACCGAGGCGCCGTAGTGGGTGGCGAAGCCGCCGGGCTCGACGGCGGTGACCCGGATGCCGAAGCCGGCGACCTCGGCGGCGAGCACCTGGCTCATGCCCTCCAGCGCGTACTTGCCGGTGACGTACGCCCCCAGCCCGGGGATGCCCATCCGTCCGGCCAGCGAGGAGACGTTGACGATGTGTCCGGAGCCGCGCTCGCGCATCCCGGGGAGCACCTCGCGGACCAGCCGCCAGGGCCCGACCACCAAGGTCTCCAGCTGGTCGCGGAGCTCCTGGTCGCCGACCTCCTCGACCGCGCCGAAGAGCCCGTAGCCGGCGTTGTTGACCAGGACGTCGATCCCGCCGAGCCGGTCCTCGGCCAGCGCCACGGCCTCCGTCACCTGGGCCTGGTCGCGGACGTCCAGGGCGGTGGTGAGCAGCCGGTCCGGGTGGCGCTCCCTCAGCTCCTCCAGGGTGGCCGGCTTGCGGGCGGTGGCCAGGACGGTGTCGCCGGCCGCCGCGACCGCCTCGGCCAGTGCCAGGCCGAGGCCAGACGAACATCCGGTGATCAGCCAACGCCGTGCCATGGGCTCCCCCTCGCGTCTGTGGTGACGGCCACGCTCCCAGATCCGGGGCCGGGGCGCTCCGGTTCCGTCCGCCCCGACGGAGGCGAGCGGAAGCGCGCGGGGGGCGCCCACCGGCGAGCCGGAAAGCGCCCCCGATGCGAACGGTTCCGCGCGCGCCCGGCCCGCGTCACTCCGTCGCGGTGAAGAGGTCCAGCGCCCCGTCCCGGACGTCCGCGGCCGGATGGCCGCGCAGTGTCCGGAGCAGGTCCCGCCACTCGCCTGGCCATCCGTGGCGCCGGCCGAAGACGGTGGTGAGGCCGAGCGCCTGGAGGCCGGAGCGGTGGCCGCCCCGCGCGGCCAGCTGCCGGACCACGGCCGCCACCGCCGACGGATCCTCCGGCATCAGCGCCGTGCGCCGCTCCCGGGAGAGCGCGTCCGCGCAGCGCAGGGCCAGGGCCGGCCGTCCCGCACAGGCCTCCTCCAGATCGGCCAACCTCCCTGCGAGCACAGCCGGTTCGTCCCTGAGGTCCACCAGGGCGAGCAGCAGCCCGACCCGTAGCGGGGGCTCCTGCCCGAGCAGGTCGGCCAGCGCGGTCACGGTCTCCCGCTGCCAGGGCCGGTCCGGCTGGGGGAGCGAGGTGACCAGCTCCCGCAGGCGCTGCCGGGCCGGGAGGTCGCGGTCCGCCGCAGCGTCCGCGGCCCCGGGAACGCCCGGCGCGCCACCGGGTGCGGCCCGGCCCTCCCGGTCGGCGGTGAGCAGCGCGGTGACGGTGCGGTGCAGCACGCTGCCCGGCGCGGCCCCGCCCAGCGGGTGCGGCTGCCCGTTCCAGGCCAGCGCGACGGTGGCCCGGACGGCGGCCCGCCAGCTGGTCCGCAGGTCCGGGTCGGCCACCAGGTCCGGGAGCAGCCCGGCCAGTTCGGGGGCGAACCCGGCCCAGCGCGGGAGGCTCTCCAGCCCGGCGGTGGCGACCTCCGGTTCGGTGCTGCGGCAGACCCGGCCGATCAGCGCGGCGTACCGGGCGCGGTGCGCCGCGGCGAGCTGCCAGGGGCCCACCCGGACCAGGGCCTGCTGCGCCTGGGCGGGGCCCTCGGCGGCCTGTTCGAGCAGCTCCCAGGCCTCTGGACGCTCCGTCAGCCCGGTCGCGGCCCCGATGGCGGCGGCCAGCGCGTCCGGGTGCTGACCGGGCGTCAGGGCGGCGGTGCGCAGCAGGGCGATCGCCCGGGCCGGCGGCAGGTGGGCGGCGGCCAGCCGGACGGCCTCCTTGCGGGTGGTCACCTTGCCCTCGGTGGTCAGCGGGGCGAGCCGGCGTTCGAGCTCCTCGGGGCGGACGTGGCGGGCGGCCCGGGCGGCGGAGTACATCGCGACCCGGGCCCGGTCGCCGTCCACCCGGGCGAGCAGCGGGGCGAGCGCCCCGGCCGGATCGTCGGCCCAGGGCAGCGCGGCGAGCGCGGCCTCGGCGAGCACCACCTCGGCGGAGTCCAGGTGCGCGAGTGCCAGCAGTCGGCCGTGCACCGGGACGCCCCGGGCCGCGGCCAGCGCCGAGGCCCGCTGGTGGACCGGCTGGGTGGTGTCGGCCACCGTGCCGGCCGCGAGCCGGGCGGCGGCCTCCTGCTGACGGGGCGACCAGCGCCCGGCCCGCTCCAGCGGCGGCAGCGGTGCCCGGGTGCCGCGGGGAAGGAAGCGCCCGTACGGCGGGACGGCGGCCAGCAGCGGGTCGAGCAGGTCGGTCCGACGGGTGGTCAGCACCGCCAGCACCGGCGGCAGTACGGCGGCCGAGGGGTCGAGCCGGAGCACGTGCTCCACCCGGCCGTCCCGGGTGGCCCGGTCGTCCAGCCAGTACCGCACGGCGGTGCGGAAGGCGGCGTCGTCGGAGTGCTCCAGCGCGTCGGCCAGCAGGGCCTGGAGCTCGGGCATCCGGTGCGCCCGGCGGCCGAGCGAGCCGGTCAGGGCGAACAGCAGGCGGTGGTGCGGGCCGGGGGCCTCGGCCAGCAGCCAGGGGCGCAGCGCGGCGAGGACCTGGAGCTCCTGGCCCCGGCGCAGGGTGTGCTCCAGCGGGCCGAGGTCGGCGCCGCCGAAGTGCCCTGCGAGCTGCTGAAGGGTGGTCAGCGACCACTCCAGCAGCGGCGATCCGGCCTCGGTGGCGTTCTCCCTGAGCACGCCGACGGCCAGTCTCCGCAGGGCGGTCCTGGTCTGCTGGGAGCAGTCCCGGGCCGTGAGCGCGTCGGTGACCACCCGGCCCAGTGCGGTCACGTCGGCCGGGGCGAAGAGGCGGGGGTGCAGCTCGGCCAGCGCGCCGAGCGCGGCGGAGCGTACCGGGTCCTGCTCGTTGCGCAGCCGGTCGAGCAGCGGCAGCAGCCGGGCCAGGTCCGCCGGGTCGCCGGAACCGCCCGCGTTGGCGATCAGCAGTGGCCAGGCCTGGGCGCGCTCCTCCGCGGCCGGGCGGCGGGTGGCGGCCAGCAGTTCGGCGCCCACCTCGGCGACGGGCAGCCGGGCGCGCATGGCCAGCACGCCGAGCCGGCTCTGCCCGGCCGCCTCCCGCCGGTCGGCCTCGGCGCGCGCCCAGGCGTGGCGGCGCTCGCGCGGCAGCAGGTCGAGCTCGGTGAAGCGGGTGAGCTCCAGGCCCTTGGTGGCGGTCTCGAAGAAGGCGCCCCGGCGGCTCGGAGGCAGCGCGCGCAGCAGGGCGAGGAACAGCTGGGGCTGCTCGTACCAGCGGCGGCCGAGCTCGCCGAGCGAAGGGGGATCGGCCCGGACCAGACGCCGCACCAGCGAGCGGGACGGCTGGTGCACCAGGGGCCGTGCGGCCCGGGCCGGGTCGAGCAGCCAGCGGACCACCCGCTCCGCGTCCAGCGCGACCAGCAGACCGAGCTGCCCAGCCACCTGCCGGGGCAGCGCGCCCGGGCCGTACCGCTCCAGCAGCGTGAGCACCCGGGCCGGGTCGACGGGCAGCACGGCGGCCACCGCGTCCGCCCGCCACTGCCACCAGGCGTCACGCAACTGCTGGGTGCGGTCCGCGAGTTCGCGCTCGGCACGGTCGAGGAACAGGGTGGGGTGACGGCGGGCCAGCCGGGCCGGGCCGTTGCCCGCGTGGGCCAGCTCCGGCAGCAGCCGGGCGACCGTCGCGGGGGAGCAGGCGGGCAGCAGCCGGGCCGCCTCGTCCTCTCCCCACTGCGCGCGCACCCGGTCCACCATGCGGTCGGCCAGCTCCGTCCGCCGTCCGGCCAGCACCGCCTCGGCCAACCGGCCGCGCTCCACGGAGGCGGCGACCGGGTAGGCGCTCTCGATCGCGGCGTCCGGCACCAGGCCCTGCCGGACCGCGCGGACGGCGTACCGGCGCACCCCCTCGTCCCGGTCGCCCAGCCGTCCGGCCAGCCAGTCGCCCCGGCGGGTGGCCAGGGCGGCCAGGGCCGCGAGGCGCCGCTCGTAGGGCCCGCGCGAGTCCAGCCGGTCGATCAGTTCGGTGAGCCGGTGTTCCGCCAGGCAACGGGCGAAGCGGGCCACGTACGGGTCCACCTGCGGGGCGGGGAGCGGGTCGACGGCGCGGAGCAGCTGGTCGGCTATGCGGGACATGGCGCCGATTCTGCCCCGTGCGGCCGTGCCCGGACCAACGGAAAACCAGGGGCCGACGGGTGGGGGCGGGTGCCATCATGACCGGTCAACCGGCCCGGTCGGGGCCGGGAGGGACCGGAGCACCTGGAGACGAGCATGGTCAGCGGCACGGCATTGGCGGGGATCGCCCTGGTGGCACTGGGGATGGCACTGACGCCCGGCCCCAATCTGGTCTACCTGGTGTCCCGTTCGGTGCTCCAGGGCCGCCGGGCCGGACTGGTCTCGCTGGCGGGCGTCGGGCTCGGCTTCCTGGTCTACCTGGCGGCGGCGGTGGCCGGGATCGCCACCGTCTTCGCGCTGGTGCCGGAGATCTACCTGACCCTCAAGCTGCTCGGCGCCGGCTACCTGCTCTGGCTGGCCTGGCAGATGCTTCGCCCCGGCGGCCACTCCCCCTTCGCCACCCGGGAGTTGACCCCGGACCGGCCGCGCAAGCTGTTCACCATGGGCTTCGTCACCTGCCTGCTCAACCCCAAGATCGCCATCCTCTACGTCTCGCTGCTGCCGCAGTTCATCGACCCGGAGCGCGGCGGGGTGGCCGTGCAGAGCTTCGCCCTCGGCCTCACCCAGATCGTGGTCTGCCTGGCCAGCGACGCCGCCTTCGTCATCACCGCCGGTTCGGTCGCGGCCTTCCTGACCCGCCGCCCGACCTGGCAGCGCGTGCACCGCTACGCCATGGGCACCGCCCTGGCCGCCTTCGCCGTCCGGCTCGCCGCCGACCGCTCCCGGGCCGTGGTGGCCGCGCCGTGATGGGTGCCGGGGGCGACCAGGCACGGATCGACCCGCGCGTCGTCGAGGAGCTGCGTTACCTGCTGACCCTGGCGCCGGCCGAAGTCCGTGTGGAGGTCGGCGCGTTCCTCGGGGTCGGGCTCGGCGAGCCGACGGACCCGGACGGCGAGCAGGGCCAGGTGGATTGGCGGCTGGCGACCACCTCCCACCTGCTGCCGTGGGGGGCTGCCCGGTGGTGGATGCTCCGGGAGGACTCGCCCGAGCTCAACCGAATGCTCCGCGAGCGCCAGCGGCTGTCGCCGGGGGTGGTGGCGGACGTCCGGGACGGACTGCCGTTCGGTCCGGGCCGCACCGCACCGCTGCCGGTGCTCCCCAGGCGGGGTCGGTTCCTCGAGCGCGAGCCGGTGCCGCGCCCGGCCGAGGAGCTGATCGCCCGACTGCGGGCGGCCCGGGGCTCCCGGACGTTGAACGGCGCGCGGGTCGCGGCCGGTGAACTCCGCCGGGCCGACTGGCCGTTGGTGGTGGCGGCGCACGCGGCCGAGCCGCTGCCCGGTCGCGCCCGGTGGGCGCTGGCCGAGCAGTTCGAGTGCCCGGCGGAGCTCCGGGCCGCCTTCGGCACCCACTCGGTGTACGAGCGGCGGCTGCGCGAGACCGGGGTGACCACCACCTGCGCGGAGCTGGTGGAGCGTCAGGGGCCCGCGCACACCACGCTGCGGGTCCTCGGTGCCGGACGGTGGCTCTTCCCGACCGAGCTGGCTCCGGTCGAGGGGGAGCTCCGTCCGCTGGTGGAGCGGCACTTGGGGGACCGGCCGGAGGCGTGGGCCGCGGCGGCGCGGATGCTGCCGGTGTACCGCGGCACGGTGGGCGCCCTGCTGGCCACCGCCGGAGCGGCCCGGCCGGGGGAGGCCGTGGTGGCGACCCCGCCCGTTCCGCCCGTTCCGGTTCAGGAGCCCGCGACGGCCGCGTCGAGGCGCGGTGGTCTGCTGGGATGGCTCTTCGGGGCGGCGTGACGGAGCGTCCGGAGGGCTACCAGGCGGCTTCCCGGTAGTCCTTCAGGAAGACGCCGGAGTACGGCTCACCGGACTCGCCGCGGACGATCGGGTGGTAGACCCGCGCCGCGCCGTCCACCACGTCCAGCGGGGTGCGGAAGCCGTGGCCGGCCATCCGGGCCTTCTTCGGGGCCGGGTTCTCGTCGGTGATCCAGCCGGTGTCCACCGCGCACATGTGCACGCCCTGCCCGGCGAGTTCGGCCGCACTGGTGCGGGTGAGCATGTTGAGCGCGGCCTTGGCCATGTTGGTGTGCGGATGGCCGCCGGTCTTGTTGCGGACCTCGAAACGGCCCTCCACGGCGGTGACGTTGACCACGTAGCGGCGCGGGTGCGGCGAGGCCAGCAGCAGCGGCAGCAGCCGGTCGCAGAGCAGCGCCGGGGCGAGGGAGTTGACCAGCTGGGTCTCCAGCACCTCGGCCGGGTCGAGCTCGCCGAGCCGGGCCGACCAGGAGTTGGCGGGCGCGGTGTCCGGCAGCAGCCCGGCCTCGTCCGCCTCGGGCAGCACCACGCCCGCCAGGTGACGTGTGGTCAGTTCGGCGGCGGGCCAGGCGGCGGTCAGCGCGGGCATCGGCCGGAAGCCGGGGGCCTGCCGGACCGGTGCCCCGGGCGGCAGTGCCTCGGCCTCCCCGGCGGCCAGCAGCGCGTACGCCTCAGGCGGGCGGCGCAGGGTCTGCGCGGCGTTGTTGACCAGGATGTCCAGCGGCCGCCCGTCCCGGCGCAGCTGTTCGCACAGGCCCAGCACCTGACGCGGGTCCCGGAGGTCGATGCCGACCACCGAGAGCCGGTCCAGCCAGTCCGCGCTGCCCTCGGCGGCCCGGAAGCGGCGCAGGGCGTCGTGCGGGAAGCGGCTGGTGACGGTCAGTTCGGCGCCGTCCCGGAGCAGCATCAGGGCCAGCTGGAAGCCGATCTTCACCCGGCCTCCGGTGAGCAGCGCGCGGCGGCCCCGCAAGTCGGTGGCCAGGGCGCGGAAGGCGGTGTTGTCGGCCGCGCAGTCCGGGCAGAGCAGGTGGTAGAAGCCGTCCAGCTGCCGGTAGGCGGTCTTGCAGACGTAGCAGTGCCGCGCCCGGTGCAGCCGTCCGGCGGGGGAGCCGGTGCGCTCGGGCAGCGGGGCGTCCTCACGGCGGGTCAGGCCGCCGGTCGCGGTGCCGGCGGTCAGGACGGCGTCGGCGGCGGTCCGGGCCCGGCGGCGGAGCTTGCGGCTCTCGCGGAGGAAGGAGTCGCTGTTCCGCTCGGCCCGCAGCCGCGCCGGGTGGTCCACCGGGAGCCCGCGCAGGCGGCCGAGGGTCCGCTCGAAGGCGGCCAGCTCCTGCTCCGTCAACTCGTCCTGCTGCACAGCCCCGTACCCCTCCTGGAACCCGCGAGGCGGCCGGATTCGAACCGACCTCCTCCTTCATGCCATGAAGGCGCGACTGCCTCTGCGCTACGCCCCGCGGTCCGCGCATGCTAGCTGGTGGGGGCGGCTGGGTGCACGCGAATATGCCCGGTGAGTGTGCGAACTGACGGATCCGGCGAGGCGGTCTTGACCCGGAGTGCACTTCGAGGGGCAGGGTAGGCGACGCACGATCAGCCACACCGGAGGAGAGGACAAGCATGCGCAACACCACGCTGGGAGCCGGGGGCCCCGAGGTCGGCGTGATCGGACTCGGGTGCATGGGCATGACCTGGGCGTACGACCCGAACGGACGGGACGACGCGACCTCGGTGCGGGTCCTGCGCGAGGCGCTGGACCTGGGCGTGACCTTGATCGACACGGCGGACGTCTACGGGCCGTTCGACAACGAGGAGTTGGTGGGCAAGGGCCTGAGCGGCGAGTACCGCGAGCGGGCCGTGCTGGCCACCAAGGTCGGCCTGGTGACCGGCCTCGGCGGGGCCCGGGTCGGCACCGACGGGAGGCCCGAGCACGTCCGCGCCTCCATCGACCAGAGCCTGCGCCGCCTCGGCACCGAGTACGTCGACCTCTACCAGCTGCACCGGGTCGACCCGGCCGTCCCGGTCGAGGAGACCTGGGGCGCGATGGCCGAGCAGGTCGCGGCCGGCAAGGTGCGGCGGCTCGGGCTGTCCGAGGTGACGGTGGAGCAGATCCAGCGCGCCCAGGCCGTCCACCCGGTCACCTCCGTGCAGTCCGAGCTCTCGCTCTGGACCAGGGACGCGCTGGCCGAGGTGCTCCCGTACACGGAGGCCAACGGCATCGCCTTCCTGCCCTTCTCCCCGCTCGGCCGCGGCTTCCTGGCAGGCCGCTTCGGCTCCACCGCCGACCTCCCGGCCGACGACTGGCGCTCCACCCTCCCGCGCTTCCAGGCCGACGCGCTGGCCGCCAACCAGGCGCTGGTGGAGACCGTCCGCCGGATCGCCGCCCGGCACGACGCCACCCCGGCCCAGGTCGCCCTCGCCTGGGTGGTCGCGCAGGGCAGCCTGGTCATCCCGATCCCCGGCACCAAGACGCCCAAGTACCTGGCCGACAACGCCGGTTCCGCGGACCTCGCGCTCACCGCCGAGGACCTCGCCGAGCTCGACGCCCTCCCGGCGCCGGTCGGCTCCCGCTACTGATCCGCCCTCAGCCCTGTGAGGCCCGGCCGCCCCTCCGGGGTGGCCGGGCTTGCTCCGCTCCACCCCCGCGCGCTTGCATGGGCGGATGCCCCCACGCGTCCTCTACCTGTTCGGCACCGCCGCCTTCCCCGTGCTCGGCGTACGCACCGTCATCGAGCAGGCCCAGGCCCGCGGCTGGGACGTCTGCCTCGGTCTGACCCCGACCGCCGCCGACTGGCTCCGGCCCGAGATCCCGGCCCTCACCGAGCTCACCGGCCACCTGGTGAAGAGCCGCTACCGCCGCCCCGGCGAACCCGACCTGCTGCCCCCGCCCGACGCCATCCTGTTCGGCCCGGCCAGCTTCAACTCGCTCAACTCCCTCGCCCTCGGCCTCACTTCCTCCTGGGTCGTCGGCTACACCGCCGAGGCCCTCGGCAAGGGCGTCCCGGTCACCGTGCTGCCCTGCGTGAACGACGCCCTCGCCGCCCACCCGCAGTACCCCCGCAGCCTCGCCACCCTCCGCACGGCCGGCGCCCGCATCCTCACCTCCGGCGACGACCTGCCATGGTCCGAGGCCCTGGACGCGGTCGGTGGCCCGTAACGGGCCGGTTCTCTCATATGCTCTCGGGGGAACAACATCCACATCACGAGGAGCAGAGCAGTGAGCGAGAACGACCTCAAGAACATCTACTTCGACGTCACCGCCGACGGCGAGGACCTTGGCCGCATCGTCTTCAAGCTGTACGACGACGTCGTCCCGAAGACCGCGAAGAACTTCCGCGAGCTGGCGACCGGTCAGCACGGCTTCGGTTACAAGGAGTCCACCTTCCACCGGGTCATCCCGGCCTTCATGCTCCAGGGCGGCGACTTCACCCGGGGCGACGGCACCGGCGGCAAGAGCATCTACGGCGAGAAGTTCGCGGACGAGAACTTCACCAAGAAGCACGACCGCCCGGGCCTGCTCTCGATGGCCAACGCCGGCCGCAACACCAACGGCTCGCAGTTCTTCGTCACCACCATCGTGACCGACTGGCTCGACGGCAAGCACGTCGTCTTCGGCGAGGTCGTCGAGGGCATGGACGTCGTCAAGGCGATCGAGGGCTTCGGCAGCCAGTCCGGCCGCACCTCCAAGAAGATCGTCATCAAGGACTCCGGCACCGTCTGAGCCCGATGACACCCACGTCCCGGGGCCGCGCACCGCACGGCCCCGGGACGGGGATCGTCACCGGCCCGGACGGGAGTCCAGGGCCGCGACGACGGTGGAGTGGAACCTCTCGACCGCGGTGTCCACGCTGCGGATGAAGCCGGACTCGGCGTTGCCACGGGTGTTGCCGACGCTCTTCACGAGGGAGAGGCGGAAGCCCGTGGGACGGGAGCCGTCCTTCGGGAGGAGGTCGCCGGGCTCGGGACGCAGGCGCTCCAGGGTGCCGCGCGGGCCGGGGGACGCGCCGTCGGTGAGCGTCTCGACGTGCAGGTCGGCCGGGGCGTCGGCGAGCTGCTTGACCAAGCGCTTGGCGAGGCTGAGGGGGTAGCCCTGGTCGGGGGCGGGGATCTCGACCGAGGTGCGGAGCTTCCCGGCACGCAGGTCCGCGACGATCGTCAGGTTCCCCGGGGCCTCGTCGATCCGGATCTCGGCCTGCAGGCGCCCCTCGGCGGCCAGCCGGTCGGCGGAGGCGGTGAGACGGCTGAGTGCGTCCTCGCCGCGACGGGCCCGCTTGACCACCGGGAGGACGCGGACACCGAGTTCGCCGCCGAGTTCGAGGCAGACCTGCCGGGTGAGGCGCTCCCAGCTCTCGACCACCTGGACGGCCCGCGGGTCGCCGGGGGTCAGGAGGTCGGCCTCGATCTCCTTGCGCACCGGCACCCAGGCCGGGCCCATGTTCTGGAAGCCGTGGCAGCCCGAGTTCTCGTGCTGGAGGTAGTGCAGCAGCTCCTGGAGCAGCCAGGCGTGCGCCTGGTCCTTGACGCCCTCGTGGCGGATCAGCATCTTCGCCTGGTGGGTGACCTCGGCCCAGGAGAGGTGCCAGAGACCGACCTTGTGCTTGCGGCGGCCGTCTATCTTCACGGTGACCAGCGGACGGCCCTCCAGGGCGACGTCGTTGGAGATCGTGATGACGGCTTCGTAGCCCCGGCGGGCGGCGATGTCCATGTAGTCCTGGACCTGCTCGGTCTTCAGGGGATTGCCGTTGGTCTTGCACTCGACCAGGGCCGTCCACAGCTTCCCGGCGCGCTCGACCCGGATCACGCCGTCGGGGCGCTTCGGGGTCTCCCCGTGCGGGAGTTGGACCTCGGTGAAGGTCTCCATCCGCCCGGCCGGAGCGCCGAAGGCCGCGGTGAGGCGGCGGCCGAACTCGGGCACCTGGGCCATCACGGAGAGCAGGACGGAGGTGGCCCGGACCTCGCGCTCGTGGTCGTTCTTGAGCGAGGTCGCGGGGAAGAGACGGGCCGCGTGCCAGGAGTCGTTCTCGGCGAGGGACTTCTTGGGCTCCTTGGGCAGCGTCACCTTCTTGCGGGCGGTCCGCAGCCGCTTGGCGGCCGGGGCCGGGGCCGGGCCGGACGGTGCCTCGGTGGCGGTGGCGGTGGCGGTGGCGGCGGGCGGCAGCTCCTCCGCAGGGGTGGCCGCGGGCTCGTCCAGCGGAGCCGGCGGCAGCTCCTCGGCGGCGCTGTCGTCCTCCTCGATGTCGATGCCGAAGTCGGTGGCCAGTCCGGCCAGTCCGGTGTCGTAGCCCTGGCCGATGGCGCGGAACTTCCACTCGCCGGCCCGGCGGTAGATCTCGCCGAAGACGAAGGCGCTCTCGGTGTCGGCGTCCTCGATCGCGAAGGCCAGCAGCTGCTCGCCGGAGGCGTCGGCGAGCCCGAGGCGAAGGTCCTCCAACTGACCGAAGGCGGCCCGCTGGTGACGGCTCGCCGCGATCACGATCCGGTCGACGGCGTCGGGCAGGACGGAGAGGTCGAGCTGGATGCGGTCCTCGGTGCCGCGCTCCGTCAGGTGCTGGCCGAGGAGCTGGACGCTGCCGTCCGCGGCCGCCGGATTGTTGTAGAAGAAGAAGTCGCCGTTGCTCCGGACCTTGCCGTCCGGCGTGAGGAGCAGCACGGAGACGTCGGCGTCGCCCTCGCCGGTGGGGCTGCTCCAACCGAGACTCACGATGAACGAGTCGAGTTCGGTCGTCAGGGCGCTCAGGCTGACGTTGGCGCCTTTGAGCATGTCGTGCACGGTTGGGTCCCCCCGGGGAGCCGAGCCACCTCTGGACATGGGAGTGGCCTGAGAAGAGTGGGATGCGCCGACGGCATGTGACTGATCGGCAGCTGGAGCCTACTCTTGTGCGGCTTCCGTGAAGAGGGGATCGACGGGATCCGTGCGTGCGCCATCCGTCGCAGGTGGGGGCAGGGGTGCCGCCCCCACCTGGCGGGGGGTCAGGATTCCTTGGTCCAGATGAGCTTGCGGCCGGTCTCGGCGGGGGCGGTGGGGGTGTAGTCCACCGTGCGGTCGAGGTGGTAGCCGAGGCGGCGGGGGATGGCGGCGCTGAGGTGGTTGGCCTCGTCGCAGCGGATCTCGACGCGGGTGATGCCCGGGAGGGTGAGGGCGGCTTCGGTGAGGGCGGCGGCGGCGTTGGTGGCGATGCGGCGGCCGGTGTGGGCGGCGGAGACCCAGTAGCCGATCTCCAGGGCGCCGGGGCCGATCCGGCCGTGCAGGCCGAAGGCGCCGACCACGCTGCCCGGGTCCTCGTCCAGGCCAGCCAGGTACATGAAGTCGGTGCCGTCCTCCCAGGCGGTGATGCCGGCCAGGGCGAGCTCGCGGGTGTGCTCGGGGGTGGGGGCGGAGACCGCCCACTCCATCCAGGGGCTCAGGTGGTCGAGGTTGGCCACGGTGGCCTCGTTGAGACGGTCCGAGTCCGCGAGGGTGCGGCGGCGCAGGTGGACGCCGTCGGGGAGGGCGATCAGCTCCGGCGGGCGGCCGGTGGTGAGGGGGGCGGGTGCGGGGGCGGCTTCGGGGGTGGTCTCGCTCATGCGCGGATTATGCCTCCCCTTTACCGCCCCCGACCATGGGGTTTCTCGCTGAACGGACCCCGGTGCCGGTATTCCGGACGGACTGTCAGAGTCGGACCAGGACCTCGTCGAGTGGCTTGCGGTGGAGGTCGGGCACCCGCGCGCCCTCGGCCGGGTAGCCGACCGGGATGACGTACGCGGCGCGCTCCTCCTGGGGGCGGTCGCAGACCTCGTTGAGGAACTTCATCGGGCTCGGGGTGTGGGTCAGGGTGGCGAGTCCGGCCTGGTGGAGGGAGGCGAGCAGGAAGCCGACCGCGATGCCGACCGACTCCTTGGTGTAGTAGGGCCGGGGTGAGTCCGGGCCCTTGTGGACCTCGAAGACGACGATCACGGCCGGGGCGTCCTCGAGGAAGGGCTTGTGCCAGTCGGTGCCGATCGGGGCCAGCGCGGCGAGCCACTCCTCGGAGGCGCGGTGGTCGTAGAACTCGCGCTCCTCGGCCTCGGCGGCCTCGCGCAGGCGCCGCTTGCGCTCGGGGTCGGTGATCACGACGAAGCGCCAGGGCTGGACGTGCGCGCCGCTGGGCGCGGTGGAGGCGGTCCGGATCGCCCAGTCGATCACCTCCTCGGGGATCGGCCGGGTCGAGTAGTCGCGGACGGTGCGGCGCTGGTCCATCACCTCGTGGAAGGCCTGGGTGCGGGCGGCCGCCTCGTGGGCGGGCACGGTCATGGGGTGGAGCGGCACGGTGGGGTGGGTGGCCGCTTCGGTGCTGTCAACCATGGCGCACAGCACAGCACATGACGGGGTGTCGGGGGAAGGTCTGGACCACAGCCGTTCCGGAGCGGTTCAGTCGGCGCGGGCGGCGCCCTGGGCGGGGCGGGCCCGGACGTGCATCCGCTCGCCCTGGGAGCCGAACAGGCTGAGGAACTCCACCGGCTGGTCGCCCGCGTTGGCGAAGGCGTGCGGGGTGCGGGTGTCGAACTCGGCGGCCTCGCCGGCCTTGAGGACCAGGTCGTGCTCGCCGAGGTGCAGCCGGAGCCGGCCGGAGAGCACGTAGAGCCACTCGTAGCCCTCGTGGGTGCCCTGTTCGACCGGGGTCCCTGCGGGCGAGGGCGTGCGGTCCGGGGGGATGACCATCTTGTAGGCGTGCATCCCGCCGAGGTTCCTGGTCAGCGGGATGAAGGTGCGGCCGTGCCGGGTGAACGGGCGGGCGTGGATGCGCGGGTCGCCGGTGGCGGGGGCGCCGACCAGCTCGTCCAGCGGCACCCCGTACGCCTGGGCCAGCGGGAGCAGCAGCTCCAGGGTGGGCTTGCGCTGGCCGGACTCCAGCCGGGAGAGGGTGCTCACCGAGATGCCGGTGGTCTCGCAGAGCTGGCTCAGGGTGAGGTCGCGGGCCTGGCGCAGCGCCCGCAGGCGGGGGCCGACGGCGGTCAGCACGGGTTCGAAGTCCATCCGTCCATTTGCTGCTTCGGCAAGGTTCTTTGTCAATCGGACGGGGCCGGGTGCAGGCTCGGGGACGTGGAAGGGAGGCCCGAGATGGCACGGGAGACGAGGTCGGAGACCGAGCCGGGTACGGAACGGTACGACGTGGTGGTGGTCGGCGGCGGTGCGGCCGGCCTGAGCGGGGCGGTGACGCTGGCCCGGGCCCGGCGCTCGGTCCTGGTGATCGACGAGGGCCGCCCGAGGAACGCCCCGGCGGACGGGGTGCACGGCTACCTCGGCCGCGAGGGCACGCCGCCCGGCGAGCTGGTGGCGGCCGGACGGGAGGAGCTGCGCGGCTACGGCGGCCTGGTCCGGCAGGGCACGGCGGTGGCGGCGGAGCGCCGGGCGGACGGTTTCGTGGTCCGGCTGGCGGACGGCGGGGAGGTGGCGGCGGCCCGGCTGCTGGTGACCACCGGCCTCGCCGACGGGCTGCCGGAGCTGCCCGGGCTGGCCGCGCAGTGGGGGCGGGGCGTGCTGCACTGCCCGTACTGCCACGGCTGGGAGGTCCGGGACGATGAGATCGGGGTGCTCTCGACCGGCCCGTTCGCAGTGCACCAGGCGCTGATGTGGCGTCAGTGGAGCGAGCGGATCACCCTCTTCCGGCACACCGGGCCCGAGCTCGACGCGGAGCAGCGCGAGCAGCTGGCGGCGCGGGGCGTGGTGGTGGTCGAGGGAGAGGTGACCGAGGTGGTCAGCGGGGCGGACGGGCGGATGTTCGGGCTCCGACTGGCGGACGGGCACGTGGTGCCGTGCCGCGCGATGACGGTCACCACCCGGCTGGCCGCCCGCGGCGGAGGGCTGCTGGAGTCGCTCGGCCTGGAGGCGGTGGAGCAGGAGCGGGACGGTCACGTCTTCGGCACCCACTTCGCGGCGGACCCGGTGGGCGCGAGCGCCGTGCCCGGGGTCTGGCTGGCGGGGAACGTGACGGGGCTGATGGACCAGGTGGTGGCCGCCGCGGCGGCCGGCGTACGGGCCGGGGCGGCGATCAACGCCGACCTGACGGCCGAGGAGACCAGCCGCGCGGTCGCGGCGTACCGAGCGGGACGAGAGGGAGAGCACGGCATGGGCGAGCACGGACACGGACACGGTCACCAGCACGGGCACGGGCAGCAGCACGGGCAGGGCGGGGCGGCGGTGGAGGAGTTCTGGGACGGCCGCTACGGCGAGAGCGAGCGGATCTGGAGCGGGAACCCGAACCCGACGCTGGTCCGGGAGGCGGCGGAGCTGACCCCCGGCCGGGCGTTGGACCTGGGCTGCGGCGAGGGTGCGGACGCGCTCTGGCTGGCCGAGCGCGGGTGGACGGTGACGGCGACCGACGTCTCGAAGGTGGCGCTGGAGCGGGCCGCGGAGCACGCGGCGGCGGCCGGGCCGGAGGTCGCGGCGCGGATCGACTGGCAGCGGCACGACTTCGGGGTCTCGTTCCCGGAGGGCGAGTACGAGCTGGTCTCGGCGCACTTCCTGCACTCGCCGGTCGACGTGGAGCTGGACCGGGAGGCGATCCTGCGGTCCGCGGCGGCCGCGGTGGCCGTCGGCGGCGTTCTGCTGGTCGTCGGGCACTACGAGCACCCGTCCTGGGCGCAGGACCGGCACCCGGGGATGGTCTTCCCGACTACGGACGAGGTGCTCGCGGCCCTTCGACTGCCGGACGGGGACTGGACGGTGGAACGCAGCCAGCTGGAGCCCCGGGACTTCCCGGCCCCCGACGGCACCCCGGGCACCCGGACCGACAACCTGCTCAGGGTCCGCCGCGTACGGTAGTCGCCACCCCAGGGGCGCGACGAACTGCGCGCTGTGGAAAGGCAGCACCTGCAACTGGCTGACGGTGCTTCAGTTGCCGGTGGGCCGCCTTCCGACCCGCGCAGTTCCTCGCGCCCCCGGGGTCACCCCTCAGAGCTCGGTGACGCGGCCGTCGGCGACCTGGAGGCGGCGGTTGACGGTGACGGCGTCGAGCATGCGGCGGTCGTGGGTGACCAGCAGGAGCGTGCCCGTGTAGGAGGCGAGGGCCGACTCCAACTGCTCGATGGCGGGCAGGTCGAGGTGGTTGGTGGGCTCGTCCAGCACCAGGAGGTTGACGCCGCGGCCCTGGAGGAGGGCCAGGGCCGCGCGGGTGCGTTCGCCGGGGGAGAGGGTGTCGGCGGGGCGCAGGACGTGGGCCGCCTTGAGGCCGAACTTGGCCAGCAGGGTGCGGACCTCCTCGGGGTTGGCGTCCGGGACCGCCGCCTGGAAGGCGTCGAGCAGCGGCTCGCCGCCGAAGAACAGCCCGCGCGCCTGGTCCACCTCGCCGACCAGGACGCCGGATCCCAACACCGCGCTGCCGTCGGTGAGTTCGAGCCGGCCGAGCAGGGCCGCCAGCAGGGTGGACTTGCCCGCGCCGTTGGCGCCGGTGATGGCGACCCGGTCCGCCCAGTCGATCTGGAGGTCGACCGGGCCGAAGGCGAAGTCGCCGCGCACGGCCTTGGCGCCGCGCAGGGTGGCCACCACCGAGCCGGAGCGCGGGGCGGAGGCGATCTCCATCCGCAGCTCCCACTCCTTGCGGGGCTCGTCGACCACCTCCAGGCGGTCGATCATCCGCTGCGTCTGGCGGGCCTTGGCGGCCTGCTTCTCGGTGGACTCGGTGCGCATCGCGCGCCCGATCTTGTCGTTGTCGTTCGACTTGCGGCGGGCGTTGCGGACGCCGTTCTCCATCCAGCCGCGCTGCATCCGGGCCCGGGCCTCCAGTCCGGCCTTGGTGTCGGAGTACTCCTCGTACTCCTCGCGGGCGTGCCGGCGGGCGACCGCCCGCTCCTCCAGGTAGGACTCGTAGCCGCCGCCGAAGTGGTTGACCTGCTGCTGGGCGAGGTCCAGCTCCAGCACCCGGGTGACGGTGCGGGTGAGGAACTCGCGGTCGTGGCTGATCAGCACGGTGCCGGCGCGCAGGCCCTTGACGAAGGTCTCCAGCCGCTCCAGGCCGTCCAGGTCCAGGTCGTTGGTGGGCTCGTCGAGCAGGAAGACGTCGTAGCGGGAGAGCAGCAGCGAGGCCAGTCCGGCCCGGGCGGCCTGGCCGCCGGAGAGGGCGGTCATCGGCAGGTCGAGGCTGATCTTGAGGCCGAGCGAGTCGGCCACCTCCTCGGCCCGCTCCTCCAGGTCGGCGCCGCCGAGGTCCAGCCAGCGGTCCAGGCTGGTGGCGTAGTCGTCGTCGGCGCCGGGGCGGCCCTCGACCAGGCCCTCGGTGGCCTCGTCCAGCGCGGCCTGGGCGGCGGCCACACCGGTGCGGCGGGCCAGGAACCCGCGGACCGACTCGCCCTCGCGGCGTTCCGGCTCCTGCGGCAGGTGGCCGACGTTGGCGGTGGGCGGGCTCAGCTTGAGCGAGCCGCCCTCCGGGGCGGTCAGCCCGGCCAGCAGCTTGAGCAGGGTCGACTTGCCCGCACCGTTGACCCCGACCAGCCCGATCACGTCGCCGGGGGCGACGACCAGGTCCAGGCCGGAGAAGAGGATGCGGTCGCCGTGGCCGGCGCTCAGGTCCTTGACTACGAGAGTGGCACTCATGATGCGGCCGATTTTACGGGGCCCGCGGGCGCCCTCCGAATAATCCGTTGCGGGCCCCGCCGGGCGGCTCCTACGGTGGTCCCCGGCTCGCAAGCAATCCCAAGACTGGAGAAGGCCGTTGCACTACTGAGGTCCTGAGACACCGTTCCCGCCGTGATGACGTCACCTCCGGCGGTGCGCGTGCGCGACCTCAGCGGAGTGCCCTGCCCTCGCTGCCGTGTGCCCGTATCGGTGTCTCCCGTGTGCCCATCCACCACGGCGACCATCCGGGAGGCCAACCATGGCGCAACCCACCACCGTTTCCATCCGCTGCACCGACCTCTCCTTCGAGTGGCCCGACGGCCGCAGCGTGCTGCACGACTTCCAGCTCGTGGTCGGCCCCGGCCGCACCGGGCTGATCGGCCTCAACGGGGCCGGCAAGTCCACCCTGCTGAAGCTGCTCGCGGGCGAGCTCGCCCCGACCGCCGGAAGTGTCCGCATCGGCGGCGAACTCGGCTACCTGCCACAGGACTTGACCCTGGACACCACCCAGCGGGTGGACCAGGTCCTGGGCATCCGGGAGGCCCGCGAGGCGCTGCACGCGATCGAGGCGGGCTCCGTCGAGGAGCGCCACTTCACCGCCGTCGGCGACGACTGGGACGTCGAGGAGCGCGCGCTGGCGACCCTCGCCGGGCTCGGCCTCGGCCGGCTCGACCTGGACCGCACCGTCGAGGGGCTCTCCGGCGGCGAGGCGGTGCTGCTGAACCTGGCCGCGCTGCTGCTGCGCCGCCCGGACGTGCTGCTGCTCGACGAACCCACCAACAACCTGGACCGGCGCGCCCGTTCACTGCTGTACCAGGCGGTGGAGCGCTGGCACGGGGTGCTGGTGGTGGTCAGCCACGACCGCGAGCTGCTCCAGCACGTGGACCAGATCGCCGACCTGCGGGACGGCTCCGTCACCTGGTACGGCGGCAACTTCGCCGACTACGAGCGGACGGTGGCCGCCCAGCAGGAGACCGCCGAGCGGCTGGTACGGGTGGCCGAGGCCGATGTGCAGCGGCAGAAGCGGGACCTGGTCGAGGCCCGGACCAAGCTGGACCGCAGCGCCAGCTACGGGCGGAAGAAGAGCTTCGAGCGGAACGACCCGAAGATCATCCGAGGGGCGCTCAAGCGCAAGGCCGAGGTGACCGCGGGCAAGGTCACCGGCCTGCACGAGGAGCGGCTGGCAGAGGCCAAGGAGCGGCTGACGGTGGCCGAGGAGGCCGTCCGGGACGACGCCGAGATCCGGATCGACCTGCCCCGCACGGCCGTCCCGGCCGGGCGGACGGTGCTCAGCCTGGACCGGGTGCGCCTGGTCCGGGGGCCGGCCGCGCCGGTCTCGCTGGAGCTGCGCGGGCCCGAGCGGATCGCGCTGCTCGGCGCCAACGGGGCCGGCAAGTCCACCCTGCTGCGCACGATCGCGGGGGAGGTCCCGTTCGTGGAGGGCCTGCTGGACACGCCGGTGCCGGTCCGTCACCTGCCGCAGCGGCTCGACCTGCTGGACGACTCGCTCTCGGTGGTCGGCAACGTCAAGGCCTTCGCCCCCGGGGCGGGGGACAACGCGGTCCGGGCCCGGCTGGCCAGGTTCCGGTTCCGCGGCGCCCGGGCGGAGCAGCCGGCCGGGACGCTGTCGGGCGGCGAGCGCTTCCGGGCCACCCTGGCCGCGCTGCTGCTGGCCGACCCGCCGCCGCAGCTGCTGCTGCTCGACGAGCCGACCAACAACCTCGACCTGGCGAGCGTGCGTCAGCTCACCCAGGCGCTCTCGGGGTACCAGGGGGCGCTCGTGGTCGCCAGTCACGACGTGCCGTTCCTGCGCGGGATCGGCGTCACCCGCTGGCTGGAGCTGGACGAACGGGGGCTGCGCGCGGTCGACCCGGCCTGACGGGCGGCCGCCCGGCGAGGAAGGGGTACCGGAGGCCTGTCGGCCGCCGGTACCCCTTCGGTACCATCGGGGCCATGCCTGCGCTCAACATCGAGTACACGGAGCACGAACTCGCCGCCATTCGCGAGGCGGCGGCGGCCGACGGAAAGAGCGTGAAGGCCTACGTGCACGACCTGAGCGTGCGGGAGCAGCAGCGCCGGATCTTCGTGAACCGCGCGGTGGCGTTCTGGAACGAGCACGTCGAGGAGTTCGACGCGGCCTTCCCCGAGGACGCGCCGGAGACCGGGAGTGCGGAGACCGGCAGTTCGGTGGCGGGGAGCCCGGTGGCGTGAGGACCGTGCTGCTCGTGGACATCCGGTGGCTGCTCGACGTCCAGGAGCAGGCCTACCCCGAGGACCTGACGGTGAGTGACTACTCGGCGCTCCAGGCCGCGGTGGCCCGCCACCGGGTCAACACCGCCCAGCTCGGCCACGACCCCGACCCGGCCTGGCGGGCGGCCGCGCTGATGCACACCATCGTGCAGCTGCGCCCGCTGCCGGTGCGCAACAACCTCTACGCCTGCATGACCACCGCGGCCTACATGCACGCCGCCGAGGAGGGCATCGACCCGCCCTACGGCGCCCTGGTCGAACTGGCCCGCGACGTCGCCGAATCCCGCGCCGACATCTTCGCCGCCGCCGACCGGATCAGGTCCTGGCGGATCTGACCCGGCCCGCACCCGGGGGCCGGCCGTGACACCGCGTCAGCTGCCGCCGCCACCGGTGGAGCCGCCGTGCCCGAGCGCGCCGAAGGGGATCCCGGCATGGTGGTCCTCCGGCGGAAGCGGCTTCCGCTGGAGCCGCCGGACGAACAGGTCCACCGGGACGGTGGGAGCCAGGACCTCCTGCAACTCCCGGTGCAGGGCAGCGGTGTCCGTGCCCCAGGGCAGGCGTACGGGTGCGATCCGGCCGTGCTCCAGCAGGACGGTCAGGGTCCTCGTGACGGTCCCGGGGGACGGGTCCCCGTCGTACGGTTCGACGATCGTGTGGTCGATCCGGACGTGCCGCAGGCCGGTGAGCGGCTGCGGCCGGGCCCTCCGGACGGCGCGGACGCCGCGGACCACGGTGAAGGCGGTCGGAGTGGGGGCGGGGGAGAGCCGGAGCCGGTGCACCTCCAGGAAGAGGATCGTGTAGAGGTACAGCGCCGTCATGACGACGACCGCCAGCCCGCCGGCGATCCCGGTGGTGACCAGCACCGGCCCCCACCCCGTACCCGCGAACAGCATCACCGCGGAGACCGGGAACGCGAGGAGTGCGCCGAGCCCGAACAGCAGCGGCACGGCGCACGCCGCCCGGAGGGATCCCCGGGCGGCGTGCCGGAGCGACCCGTCACCCTCCCCGAGCACCAGGTCGATCACCTCGGGGTCCGAACGGTCGATGCTTCCCGTCTTCATGACACGACGTTAGAGCGGTGCCGTGCGGCGGGGAAGGGAGCTCGGGGGGCGCACGTCCGGCGGTGCCGGCGTGGTTCGGGCCCACGGGTTCAGGCCTGCGGGGTTCAGGCCGGCAGGACCGTGACGTCGTCGCACCAGCCGTAGCCGGTGCCGCTGCGGGCGTAGCAGTAGATCCGGGCGCTGGTGGCGGACGGACCGGTGGTGAAGGTGGTGGTGCCCTGGGTGTACGTGGTGCCGGTGAAGGCGGCGCGCGTGGTGGAGCCGGCGGTGTCGTACTGCTTGACGCCGAGGGAGAGTTCGGTGCCCGCGGCGGAGACCTTGCCCCAGCCGGAGAGGCGGTAGGTGGTGTTCGGGGCGAGGGTGACGACCTGCTCGGCGGCGGCCTGGGCCGGGCCGACCTTGGCGGCGTGTGCGCCCGAGTGGGCGTTGGCGGTGTCCAGGGTGACGCCGCCGTAGGAGGTCCAGGGTGAGAGGGTGGCGTCCTCGAAGCCGGGGTTGCGGACGGCGTTCACCGGCGTGGGCGGGGTGCAGGCGGCGTCGTCGAAGGCGGAGAGCTGGGCGAAGCCCCGGTCCGGGCGGCAGACGGCGGGGACGGCGCTGCCGAAGTAGTCCCGCCCGTCGTTGCCGGCGATCGGCGAACCGGTGCGCAGAGCGGGGGAGTTGGCGGTCAGCCGGTAGTCCTCGGGGGCGGCGCCGCCGGGGTTGGCGAAGAGCGGGTCGGCGGTGGACTTCTCCGGGTCGGCGGGCTCGTTGGCCGGGTGGTTGCCGTGCAGGGTGTTGGCCTGCCAGGTGTAGTCGGCGGCGGTGTAGTTGGTGAAGCCGCCGGTGCCGAGGTTCTGGAAGACGTTGTTGGTCAGCCGGGTGACGGTGGAGCCCGAGCCGTCCTGGATGATCGCGGCGGTGGAACCGGCCGGCAGGTAGGCGGTGTTCTGGTACATGCGGGCGTTCTTCTCGCCCACCGCGTACAGCCAGCGGCTGCGGTCGTCCACGCTCAGGTTGTGGCGGACCACGGTGCCGGTGGAGCTGGAGCCCGCACCGCAGGCACCGCAGAACAGCATGAAGCCGCCCTCGTTGTGGTGGCTGTAGTTGTACTGGAAGAGGGCGTCGTTGTTGCCGTAGTCGGAGTCGAAGGCCATCCCGTCGTTGTTGTCGGCGAGGCGGCGGACGTGGTGCACCTCGTTGAACTGGACGGTGGTGGCGTCGGAGTTGATGGTCCAGATGCCGGCGTTGGATCCCATCGGGCGCATGGCGATGTCGTAGGCGGTGTTGTGCTCGACCAGCGCGTGGTCGGCGGCCCGGACCACGATGCCGTCGCCGCCGGTGTCGTTGATCGTGTTGCCGCGGAACACCAGCCGGGTGGAGGCGCGCCAGTTGACGGTGGTGCCGCAGCCGTCGCCGGTGCCGTAGGAGGGGCGGCACATCCAGGTCGAACGGTTGGTCAGGCCCTCGCGGTCGACCCGGGAGATCCGGGAGTTCTGCACCAGGACGTCGTCGAAGTTGGTGGGGGTGGCCAGGCCCGAGACCCGGAACTGGATGCCGTTGGACCACTTGGTGGCGTCGCCGTTGACGTCGTGGACGTAGAGGTCGTCGGCGAGGTAGTGGGTGCCGACGCC